>JALEKY010000033.1 GCA_022768945.1 Christensenellaceae bacterium
CGCCTGTGTAGCAAACAGCGGGTGTCCGCTGTTTGTCCGCAACTTTAAAAAGTTTGCGGATACCTACCCGTTCGAGTCCCTTAGTTAATTCACAAATAAAAAAGAGTAAACCGAAGCTAAAGTTCGTTTTACTCTTTTTTGGTGCGGATGAAGGGACTCGAACCCCCACGTCGGTGACACCAGCTCCTAAGGCTGGCGCGTCTGCCAGTTCCGCCACATCCGCATTAGTAACGTCAGAAATTGCAAAAAAGACGAGCGCAATCCGTAGTTACCGCTTAATTATACGAAAAATCGTAAAAAAAGGCAAGCGTTTTAGCCTATCGACGTCGATAAAAGATGTGCGAATGTATTTTGCACATTCGGCGCGGCTTGACAAATTGCAAATTTTTATGTTAGAATAAATAAAAAAACGGACGAAAACTATGGATTTAGACTACGTGAACGCCGATCCGCGCGACAGGTTGCGGCGCAGATATCTTACGGCAAGGCTGAATTTGCTTATTTTAATCGCGATTAGTATCGTGAACATAATACTTCTTCTTTGCAAGTCGGATTTTTACCTGCTCTTTTCCGCTTCGATACCTTATTATCTTGTCTTTTACGGAATGGTTATCACCGGAAATCTGCAAGTAGAGGGCGTTAACGTTGCCGAGCCGCTGCCGAACGGAATTTTAGTCGCCCTGATCGCATTGGCGATTATAATCCTCGGCGTATATTTTTTATGTTTTTATTTCGGCAAAAAGAAGCCCGTGTGGATGATAGTAGCCCTTGCGGCGTTTATTCTCGACACCGCGGTTACGGTAATCTGCATTCCGTATTCTTCCGGCTCTTATATATTGGAGCTGGTTATGCACGCGTATATTTTGTGTTATCTCGCGTTAGGCGTTTACGGAAGTTTCGCAGATAAGAAATTATCCGAAAAGCAGGATAACGAGCGTAATTCTTAAAGAACGTCGATAGCCGTGATTGTTTATAAAAGTCCGCTTTATCGCGCAAAAACGCTTGTTTTTACGCTCTGTAAATACGGGATTTTTAAATTCGAATTAAGATTTTAAAGTAAAACGTAAAGCGCAACGAATAATCGCTGCGCTTTACGTTGTGGGAATATATAAAGAAGTAGGGGTAGGCTAAGATTTATTTTATGCCTGAATTTTAGCACGCTAAACTTAAATTGTTCTTAAAATAAAAAAATAATAAAAAATTTATTTTCAGTTTGCTTTAAGCGTGCTATAATAGAATATATAAAAAGAATTCTCGTGGAGGAAAGGGGCAAAAGATATGCAGGTTCTTGTCGTAGAAGACGAGCGCAGGCTTGCCGAAGCCATCGCTCAGATTTTAAAAGAAAAGAAGTATCTCGTTGACGTTGTGTACAACGGAAAGGACGGGCTGGATTACGCGCTCAGCGGTATATACGACGTTGTTATTCTCGACGTAATGTTGCCGTTCAAGAGCGGGTTTGACGTCGTTTCCGAAATGCGTAGCAAAAAGGTAACTACGCCCGTTTTGATTCTTTCCGCGCGCGACACGATAGACGATAAAATAACCGGCTTAAACAAAGGCGCGGACGATTATATGACAAAACCGTTTGCGCCCGAAGAGCTTCTCGCAAGGGTAAAGGCTCTTACCAGGCGGCAGGGCGAAGTCGTTATGGACAAGCTCGCTTTTGCGGATATAAACCTTACGTTTTCCGATTATTCGCTTGGTTCGGGCGAAAAATGCGTTCACCTCGGGTTCAAGGAATTCGAGATAATGAAGATACTTATGTCCAACGCAAAGCGCATTGTGCTGAAAGACGACCTTATCTGCAAAGTATGGGGAATGGATTCGGACGCGGAGGACAACAACGTAGAAGCGTATATTTCGTTTTTGCGTAAAAAACTCGCGTTTATCGGTTCCAAAGTCACTATAGCCACTGTTAGAAAAGTAGGATATATTCTGGAGAGCGGAAATGTTTAAAAAAATGCGTCGGCGGTTTGTCATTCTTATAATGATAATCGCCGGGCTGACCGTTACGGGCATATTCGTAGGCGTGTTCACGGTGAATTCGGTAAGAATAAAATCTTCTTATAACGAAGCGTTGAAAACAATAACGCGCGCGGATATCGTTACCGACACTGACGGGGAATTCGCCCTGCCGACCGAGTATAACTTCATAAGCGGCGCGATAAAAATCAAGGCGGTGTATATAGACGATAAACTTCAGGTGAAAGTTCTCGCCCGTCAGAGCGACGCAACCTACTCCGAAAGCGAAATATACGAGCTTGCGAACGCCGTGATAATGAGCAAAAAAGAGTTGGGCGAGCTTAGCAAATACGAGGTTCGATTTTTTACCGCGCGCGACGAGTTCAAATGTTATATAATAACCTGTTGCAGTACGGCTTTGGAAAATACGTTCCTGAAAAGGACTCTCGGCATATCCGTAACCTCGTGCGTTTTGTGTCTTATAGGCATTTTTATAATAAGCGAGTATATGTCGTACAAGTTCATTCAGCCAGCCGAGCAGGCGTGGGAACAGCAAAGCCGGTTTATAGCCGACGCCTCGCACGAGCTTAAAACTCCGCTTACGGTAATCCTCGCAAATAACAATATAATGCTCAATCATACGACCGATCCGGATGAGGAGAAGTGGCTTCTCAGCACAAAGGAGGAAGCCGAAACGATGAAGCGCATGCTCGAAGACATGCTGTATCTCGCTAAGTCGGACGCCCGCATGCTCAAGCATGAAGAAAAGACGGTGGATTTGTCAGAAGTTTTATTCGCGTGTTCGCTTACTTTCGACTCCGTCGCGTTTGAAAAAGGCGTGATTATAAATACGGACATCGAGCCGAACGTGGAAATTAAAGCCGACGAAAAGGAAATCCGCACGATAATAACAATTCTGATAGATAACGCCGTGAAGTTTTCCCATAATGACAAAACGATAGATATTTCACTTAAAACAATGAAAAACAAGGCGATATTTACGATTACGGACTATGGCGAAGTCGTTGCGGAATCCGAAATCGACAGAATTTTCGACAGATTTTACCAAACGGACAAAGTCAGAACTAAGCAAGGCGGCGGCGCGGGGCTCGGACTTGCGATCGCAAAGTCCGCGGTGGACAGAATGAAAGGCGAAATCCGCTGCACGAGCAGCGAGGAAAACGGCACGAGTTTTATAGTTTCTCTGCCACTTCCTACGCCGGGTTATTATTCCGCGCGCAAGGACGGCGAGTAAGTTCGTTTTTTCGATCTCACCCCACCGTAGGGGCGAGCATCGCTCGTCCGCTTTTTCTTCAAAACCGCATAAATTCAGTTATTTTCCGAAAAAAGAAGCCCTGAACTAAAAAAGAAAAGTCTTCGGTTTTTAATTACAAATCGAAGACTTTTATATTGTGTTTCCGCACTTTTTTTGGCGTTCTTACAGTCGCTTTTTCGCGTTTTTTGTCGCTATTTGTCGATTTTTCTGCGTTTTTTCGCTAACGATTAAAACGCTATTTTATATTCGTTCCGGTGGAGCCGAAACCGCCCTCGCCTCTTGCCGTATCCGAAAGCTCTTCTACTTCCGAGAAAACGCATTTTAAAAACGGAGTAACCACAAGTTGGGCGATTCTGTCGCCGTAGTTAATCTTTTTTTCTTCGCAGGATTGATTGTAAAGAGCAACTATAAGTTCGCCTCTGTAGTCGGAATCTATAACGCCCACTTTGTTAGCCGGGGCGAGCCCCTGTTTGCAGGCAAGTCCGCTCCGCGCGTATACGAGTCCGGCATAGCCCTCGGGAATTTCAATCGCAAGCCCTGTGTGAACGAAAACCGTTTCAAAAGGTTTTACCGAAATTTCCTCGTCGGTCAGCGCGTACAAATCCGCGCCCGCGGAGTAATCCGAACCATAAGTCGGAATAATAGCTCTTTCGTTTAATTTTTTTATATTTATTTTCATTCAGTTCTCCTCTGTAAATTCAAATAAAGAATTTTTCGACTTCCCGGAAGTCGTTTATCAGATAATCGGCGTTTAAATCGTTAAGATTTTTAATCTCGGCATACCTATGTTTTCTGTCGATAAGGCAGGTCGCTATGCCGTAAATTTTCGCGGGCATGTCTGCGGTTACCGAGTCTCCGAGAAGCAGCGCGCTCTCCTTGTCGAACCCTTCGATGTGTTCGGATACGAAATCGAAGTACTCCTTCGTCGGTTTCCGAAAACCTATTTCCTCTGAAATAAACACGCCTGCTGCAATTTTATCAATCCCCGTAAGCGATAGTCTGCTTTTCTGAGTGATTGTTCTGCCGTTCGTAACGATATAGATTTTTACTTTCTCGGCAAGTCGGGTAAGGGTAGGAAAAACGTCGTCGAAAACGTACGCCCCGAGCGCGAGATTTTTCTCGTACTCTTTGCGAAAAGCTATTTCGTCTACTTTAAGACCACACCTTGCGAAATAAATACCGAACCTCGTCCTCGCTATTTCGTCCGAAGAGGAAAGTTCGCCTCTTTCGAAAGCCTTCCACAGCGAATCGTTTATTTCGGAGTATAGACGTAACGCCTCGTCGTCGTAGGGTAAAGCGAGATTTTCGTAAGCGGCGATAAGCGCGTTTCTCTCGGCTTTGTGAAAATCGAGAATGGTATCGTCCGCGTCGGCAAGAAGAATTTTATACTTTTTCATAACAAGTAGATTATAACAAAATACGCCCTCGAAAGCAAACGTAAATCCGATAGAAAAATCGAAAAGTTCTAAATACTCGCTTTCCGTAATACAATAGTTGTGTAAAATCGTATCGGAGGTAAAAAATATGCAATGTGTGCCGGAATATGCGGGTGCGGATTTTTTCGGTAAAGTGGTTTTAACAAAAACGTTCGCCGTCGAGTGTACCGTTCCCGAGGGGGAAACCGTCAAAACTCCGCTCTGTGCGGATTGTTCAATTATGCCCGAGTCGGAAGAAATAATATCGGGCGGCGTGAACGTATCGGGCAGGGCGGCATTCTATCTCGCGTACGAAGCGCAGGATGGAAAACTCAGAAAGACAGAGTGCGGAGCCGAGTTCTCCGTTAAGGCGGAAAGCGACGTCCGCATCGAAAAAGTCGCCTTTATCTCGTATTATCCGGGCGAAACGACCGTGTCCGAAATAGAAAACGGAGAAAGAAAAATTTGTTCCGAAGTAACGCTGCTGATTGAATGCTTAACCGTAACCGACTGTAGAATGCTGTCCGGAGGAGAGGGATTGCTTGTCAAAAAGGAAAAACTTTCCGTGCAATCGCTTGTCGGAACGGGCGAAACTCACGAAAATGCGGAAGAGGAATTTCGCGTCAACTATCGCGTTGCCGATATACTCATGCGCACGGAATGCGCCGTCGTGACGGAAGCTCAATGCGGCTTGAATTCGGTTATTGCGGACGGAAACGTGTTTTTAAGGCTGTTATTGTTGCAAAACGGAGAAAAAAACGCTATAATAACGGAAGAAAGAAAAATTCCGTTCAGAGCGGAAGTCGAAATCGACGGAGTAACGCCGGAAATGACCGCTACGGCAGTCGTATGCGGAGTCCGTTCGAATCTGAAAGCCGTTGTGGACGAAGATAAAAATTATACGGATATAACGGCGAATTTTGACATAATAGTTAAAGCTTGCGCGGTTAAATCGGAGGAAAAGGAATTCGTTTCGGACGCGTATTCCCCGCTCTGCGAAGTCGAAATCGTAAAGAAAACAGTCGATTCCTGCGTGATAAACGGCACTTTCGAAGTATCGGAAAAGGTATTTCTCGGCAGCGGCTTTTCGCCCGAAAACAATGAGGAACTCGTATCCGTCTGCTTCGGAAGAATCGAAAACGCCTCTATCGAAGACGGAACGTTCAGCGGAATTCTCTCTGCGTACGCTATTACTCGCGGCGAAAGCGGCTATTACGCCGTTCCCGTAAATTCGGCGTTCTCTTTCCCTGTTTCTGCGGAAATAAAGGATAAAACGAATTTCCGCCTTGTGAAAGTTTGCGCGGAGAACTTCTCTTTCAGACAGAGGGCGGAAGTCGAGCTCGAAGCGATTATCTCGTTGCAGTTCGAAAGATATGCTCAAGAGAGCTTTAACGTAATCGCAGGCGTAAACGTCGGAGAGGAAAAGCAAGCCGAAACTTCCGCTATTTCAGTATACGTCGGGCGTGCCGGCGATACCGCGTGGGACGTTTGCAAACGCCTCGGAGAGAACGAGGATACGCTGAATTCGTTCAACCCGTCGCTTGCATATCCGCTTAAGGGCGGAGAAAGAATAATCGTTTACCGCGGATTATAGCGAAACATAATTTCCGGCATAGCGAAAAAATATAGCCAACTGCGGCGGAAACGATTGACGTTATAATCGAAAAGCTGCCTAAATCGCACAAAAACAAATGATTTTACAAGAAAGATGAAAACTGTAAAAGTTAAAGCAAACGGAAAACTCAATTTAGGACTTAATATAACGGGGCGAGAGGGCGAGTATCACTCTCTCGATACCGTTATGTGCGCAATAAGCATATTCGACTCCGTTATCGTTTCCACGGTAAAGAAGCCGTCTCCCGTCACGCTTAAAAGTTCGGGGTACGACTTATCCGACGTGAGCTTGTCGGACAACGTGGTGTACAAAGCCGCGCGCGCGTTTTGCGACGAATTCAATCTGCCGGGCGGAAGCGTTTCTTTAAGAAAAATCATTCCGGCAGGAGGGGGGCTCGGAGGCAGTTCGTCGGATATAGTCGCTACGGTAAAGGCTTTTCAAAAAGCGTACGAAATCGAAGAAGACGTCCTTCCTCTTATAAAAAAGTTGTGTTCGGACGGCGAATTTTTATACGAAAACGGCATTGCCTCGGTTTCGGGCAGAGGAACGGTGGGGAAGAGATTTTTGCTTAAAGAACCGTTGTTTTTCGTCGTTGCCGTGCCTGAAGAAAAGTGCGTCACCGCGGAGATTTTCAAAGAATTCGACCGTGGAGATTACCCCCGCAAAGGTTGCGACGAAAAAAACGTGATTTCATCGCTTATAAACGGAGACAAGCCGACGGAAAGAGAGCTTTTCAATGCCTTGTATCTGCCGGCTAAAACTCTGTACGGAAGCGTTGAAGAAGCATATGAACATATGCGCGAGCTTTCACCCGATTTCTTCGGAATGACCGGCAGCGGCAGTTGCGTTTACGGCTGCTTTTCCTCTCCGGAGCTATGCAGGTGGGCGGAAGACAAGCTGAGAAGAAACGTAAAAGAAGTTTTCGTGTGCGAAAGCATTTAATGCCTTTTATGCTCCTTCCCCGCGCGTCGTTCACCCGTAGAAGCGAGCATTGTTCGTACGCTTGTATGATTAGCCGTGGAGAATTTTATTTTAATAACGGTTGACGGTTCCCGCCGGTTCGCTTATGCCACGAGGCGCGCCTTTTCTATTGTTCGTTAAAAATAAAAACCCCGTATTTCTCACGAAAACGAGGTTTTTTCTTTACTCGAAAGACAATGCGATTATCTTTTCTTCCGAATATATAAACGATAAAGTTTTATTTCTATAGCTCATTTTGTAAACTCTGTCGCCGTCTTTTTTATACGCGGGGCGAGGGTTTTGCTTTAATATTTCTTCTATTTCGCAAAGCAATCTTTCGTTGTCGATTGTATCTTTCAAAATTTTTTCGGTAAAAATTACTTCGGTCGCGGCTTTGTCGCCGTCCACCGAGTACCCGCCTGAAGCGCAAGGTACGCAATCGGCATACGGAATGTACGGCTTAACGTCGTAAACGGGGGTGCCGCTCACGATGTCCGCCCCCGAAACTACGAGAACGGGAGAATCTTTCCTGTCGTAATCGATTTTTTCAAGCTTCACGCAGGAAAGCCCTATGGGGTTAGGTCTGAAAGGCGAGCGTGAAGCAAAGACGCCCACGCGTTCGTTGCCGCCGAGTTTCGGCGGTCTTACCGTAGGCGACCAATCGTCTTTTTCGGCAAGCGAAAACTTCCATATTATCCACAGATGCGAAAATTCTTCCAATCTGTAAAAGGCTTCCCTTACACGGTATTCGGGCTTAAAAACTATTTCGGAGAGAATATCGGTAAGTCCGCTCTGCCGCGGAACCCCGAATTTTTCGTTAAAACCGTTAAACACGTTCGCAATGATTTTCATAAGCGTATTTTACAACATTAAGCCGAAAAATGCAACCGCCTTGAAAATGAAATTTTAGTTTTAGGCAGCTAAACTTACGCGGTCGCATTGACAAAACTTTCTTTGTATGGTAGAATCGAACAAAAGCAATAATTTATATGGATTGATTCTTAAGGAAACGAAATGAAGACTGATATCGAAATAGCAAGAGAGGTAATCCCCGAACATATTCTGAAAATCGCGGAGCGCGCGAACATAGACGAAAAATATATAGAGCTTTACGGCAGAAACAAAGCGAAAATAGATCTTTCGCTTTTAAGCGATTTGAAAGACAAACCGAACGGCAAGCTTGTTCTCGTTACGGCAATCACCCCTACTCCCGCGGGCGAAGGGAAAACCACGACAACCATCGGTCTTGCCGACGGGCTTAAACGCATAGGCAAAAGCGTGACGGTCGCTCTGAGAGAACCGTCGCTCGGTCCGGTGTTCGGCGTTAAAGGCGGCGCGGCGGGCGGAGGATACGCGCAGGTAATTCCTATGGAAGACATCAATCTTCATTTCACCGGCGATTTCCACGCGATAGGCGCGGCGAACAACTTACTTGCCGCCATGCTCGACAATCATATTCAGCAGGGTAATCGCCTCGGCATAGACGTGAGAAAAATCACCTGGAAACGCTGTGTGGATATGAACGATCGTCAGCTTCGTTTCGTGGTGGACGGTCTCGGCGGAAAAGCCAACGGCGTGCCGAGAGAGGACGGCTTCGATATAACCGTGGCATCGGAAATAATGGCGGTTTTGTGCCTTGCTTCTTCACTGTCCGACCTTAAAGAGAGATTGAAGAAAATTATCGTAGCCTACACTTACGACGATAAACCCGTAACCGCGGGTGATTTGAAAGCGGCGGGCGCAATGTGCGCGTTGCTCAAAGACGCCTTGAAGCCTAACCTTGTTCAAACGCTCGAGGGAACTCCCGCGCTCGTTCACGGCGGACCTTTCGCGAATATAGCGCACGGCTGCAATTCCGTCATCGCAACTAAAACCGCGCTCAAACTCGGTGAATACACGATTACGGAAGCGGGCTTCGGCGCGGACCTCGGCGCGGAAAAATTCCTCGACATAAAATGCAGAATGGCGGGGCTTACTCCGGACGCGGTCGTTATCGTAGCAACCGTAAGAGCGCTCAAAATGCACGGAGGACTAAGCAAAACAGAGCTTTCAAAGGAGGATTTGACGGCTCTCGAAAAAGGTATTCCGAACCTTTTGAGACATGTTGAGAATATCAAAAAAGTGTATAAATTGCCGTGCGTGGTTGCTGTCAATCGCTTCCCGACGGATACGGACGAGGAAATAAATTTTATAATCGAAAAGTGCCTGAAAACGGGCGTAAATACCGTTCTTTCTACGGTGTGGGCAGACGGTGGAAAGGGCGGCGAGGCTCTTGCAAGGGAAGTAGTAAGGCTTTGCGAAGAAGAAAAAGGCGACTTTACTTTCAGTTATGAAAGCGATTTGTCTTTAAAAGAAAAGATAGAAGCGGTTGTTAAAAAAGTGTATAGGGGAAGCGGCGTTACGTATCTCCCCGCGGCTGAAAAACAGCTGTTAAACTTAGAAAAAGGAGGTTTTGGCGGTTACCCCGTATGTATTGCGAAAACTCAGTACAGCTTTTCGGACGATCCGACCAAGCTCGGCGCGCCTACCGATTTTACTGTTACAGTAAAGAACGTAAAGGTTTCCGCGGGCGCGGGATTCGTAGTAGTGTTGACCGGCGACATTATGACGATGCCCGGGCTTCCGAAAGTCCCGGCTGCCGAAAATATCGACGTTGACGAAAACGGAAATATCGTCGGGCTGTTCTGATTTTTATAAAAGGATTTAAATAAAAAAGCTCCGTTTCGGCGGTGCGGTGCCCCGCGTTTTTAGCGGCGATGTCAATAAAACAAAAAAGCGTATTCCTTTTTTCCGGAATGCGCTTTTTGATTGTTTGGATTGATTTTTTGACGTTCGGGTTTAATTATCTTCTTACGGTAACGCCGTCTAAGGTGAAGATGTAAATATCTTTTTCGATCGGCATAACGCCGCCGTCGAGCGCGAAAATAGCACCCGAAAGCATATCGAGCGAGCGTTGAGCGTCGTCCTTTTTCAGACCGTTCAGATAGACTATTGCCGGTTGATTGTTTTTAAGCGTTTCGATTATTTTTTGAATATCCTCGAACGAGCGCGGGTGAAAAACCTGCATCGCGCCGCCGTTGGTTTCCCTCGTGTTGATAGGTTTTCCTATGGACGGCGTTTTGCGTTCGTCTTTTTTCTCGTTCACTTCTTTGGTGAAAAAATCGAAGATTCCCATTGTAACTCCTGTGTAGCACGTGTCTTTTTTATAACGGCGCGCTCGTTTTTTTATAGTTTAATAAAGTTTTTCTTGGAGAAAATCATAAACATCGCAAGCGTGTAAACCGCCGCGCCGAGCAGAATAATTATTATCGCGTACAGCGTGTAGTCCGCGCTGCTCAGATTTTCCGTTTTCTCCTCGTTCTGTTTTATTTCGGGCAAAAGTTCTGCCGTAATTTCTCCGCCGGCGACGAAAGATTGCTCTCCGTTTTCGTTTTCAATTAAATAATACTCTATTCCGTTCATCTCGTATTTTGCGAGAACGAAAATTTCTTCGCCTTTAGTCAAAGGGAAAGACGTGTGATTTTTATCCGCAACGGGCAGAACGTAAGTGCTTGAGTCGTGCAAAACGTAGCCTTTTTCGCGCATTATCGACGGATTTTGGTTTATTGCCGACGCGTTTGAAGAAGCCGTTAAATAGAAGCCCGTTCTTCCGAACAGCACGTAATACCCTTCGGTTTCTCCGAGAAGAACGAAGGCTTCGTCCTCGGAAAGTCTGCTCGTCTTTTCGTAATCGAAAACGCCGTTTTTGAGGAAGCCGCTGTGTATCGTACGTCCGCTTGTTACCATTACCGTTTCGGGGGAGGAAGAAAACTTCGCTTCGTACCCCGTAGGAATTTCCACGTCGAAAATGTAATCTCTTAACTTTTCGCCCGAGAAACCGCATGTCATAAGTTTTTTATCGGTCGCGTTCACAAATATTATTTCGCCTTTGTGTTCGGTAAGTCCGTAAATCTTAACGTCGCTTCCGTCCTGTCTGTTTTTAAAAGCTGTTTTGACTTCTAAAATCGGCTTTGTTTCATTGTTCTCGAAGCAAAAGATTCCGTCCGCGTTCGAAAAATATGGTTTGCCGTTTATTTCGGAAACGAAGTCCGCGACCGCCACCCTGAGTCGCTCGTTCTTTTTATAGAGATTGCCGTTAATAAAATAATATTCATCGCCGGAGGCGTAGCAGATTTTCGCAAGCGGCAGGTATGTGGAGGCGGGGGAGTCGAACTCGTACGGCGCGGGTTGCTTTACGAAATTTACGTAATAGTTCATTCCGGTATTTGTAAGCGTGATGAGCTTATCCGCGAAAAACGCAAATTCGTTCGCGCCGACAGGAGAGGACGAAGAGTCCGTTACGATTTCGTGAACGAACTCGCTTATTTTAACTCTGCCGAGATTGTTGTCTTTCGAATAGTAAATATAATCGCCGTTTCGCGCGATGCTCCCCGCAACTTTTATTTTTCTTATGTATATTTTTTCGTCATAAAAGAAAACGGTGCGTTCGCCGTCCGCAACCACGATTATTTCGTCGTCCGCATAAACGCTTGTAGGCGAAACGAACTCGAAATCGAGATAGTTTATCGCGGTAAGCGGCTTGTCGCCCTCGTCTGCCGACGTTTCGGCACGCGCGTTTGAAAAAGTATGCGAGATAAAAGAGGGGAGCGACAGTATAATCAAAAGCACGAAAATAAGCCCCCGAGGGAAAATTCCCGCGGACGTAAGCCTGTTTTCGTTATTCGCATTGTAATTTAGCTTTCGTTCCATTGCTTTTTCTATCTCGATATATACCTATTTAGTATATATTAACATATTCGGGTTGGTTTTGTCTATAAAATCGACAAAACTTCCGACATTTTTATTATTAAATATGAAAAACCGTGTCATATTTGCGATGATATACTATTCATATAAAACGCGAACATATGTTCGCCTAAGCGGAATATTGTAACACCGCATTTTTAAAAAAGCGCAATCGAACGCCGTTTTTTTCGAAAAAAAGAAAAAATGGCGTTAAGGCGGTCGGTAAGGCAACGGGGCTATTATAATAACACACGTAAACTTTTTCCGCCGCTTTTCGGCTATGCCGGCGTCGGTTGCGGCGGTTCGCGTTTGAAGGACAGTCGTCCGAAACTTTTTTCAGGAATAAATACGGGGGAGTAAAAATATGCACGTAAAATCTAAAACTTTAGTAAAAGCTTATTCTAAACTAAGCGAAATTTCAACGCAGTATGCCGAATTTGCAGAGCAAACCGCGGCGCGAAGCTTTTACGACAACAGCCCGACGCTCGTTCTTTGCGAAAGGATAGCCGAGCTTTACGAAAAGAGCAATCTTGCCGCGCTTTTAAAAGCAAAGATTAAAAACGCTTTCAAAATGCTCGACGAGGAAGAACTTAAAATTCTCGCCTGCTGGAAACGCGGCAATCGCGAGGGGTTGTTTCTTTCGGAACGCAGTTATTTCAGAAAGCTGTCGCGCACGTTCACAAAGCTCGAAAGCGCGCTGAAAATTCAGGGGGTTACGGACGAAGCTTTCAAAAAAGTATATTCGGCTAAGCTTGTGTACATAAAAACGCTCGCTTCGATTTACGAGGTGGAGGCGCAGGGAATAGCAAAGCGTTTAAAATCCCTTAAAATCAACCGCTCTTTTTCTTCGAGTCTCAAATCGAAAGACAGCGAGAGTTTAAACGAAGAAGCTTCCTCCGCCGAGGTAAAAGGCGACCGAATAACGACCGAAAAAGAGGAGAGAATTTCAACCGGAAAGTCTGAGCGCATACCGATGGCGACTCGCCCGGGAAAAGCGGCAGGCAGGAACGGTCGCAGGACAAAAACCCCGTATATCGCGCATTATTCGGCATAATTCGCGCGTTTTAGCAGCGGGCGGTCACCACTTGCTATGGAGAGAGAAGTTAATCTTCTTCGTCGTCCGTCCGTTTAAGCGTTTTGCTTTTCGGCAGAAAAATCACGTACATCGCGATAACCGCAATCACGCAAAGAACGGAAATAAGAATGACCTTATTCGTATCCGACGAAAGGAAGTTTTCTTTTTCGTCGCCCGTTTCGCTTTGCGGCTCGGGAAGAGGTTTTTCAACGGGCATCGCGTCGGAGTGAGGGGGAACGTTAATTTCCTCGAACACTTCCGCAGAATAGTATCCGAATTTACCGCCGCACAAAACGTAGCAATATCTTCCGCCCGAACTTCGGGTGTAGTAGCCGTAGAAAAACGGATCGGTAAGCCCTTCCGTTTCGCTTGCGGAGTAGTACTTTGTGAACTCGGCGTTTTTGTAAAACGTGCCGCTCCCTTCCTTTTTCGGGAAGACGTTGGGAAAGCTTTTGCCGCTCGGCGGCTCGGTCTGGAAAAGCACGTCCGAAACCTTAACGTATCCGTAAACGCCGCGCGCGTAGTCGTAGTCTTCGTAGCAGTAGACGGCGCGGCATACTTCGCCCGAGATTTCTTTTACGGAAAGGAAATAGGTGTACGGCAGAGTGAAGATTTTTTCGGTTAGTTCGGCGTCCGAATAAAAGTCAGCCTTTTTGTCGTTGACGCGGGCGTATACCGCCTTTTCGGAAGAGAGAATTTCCTCCGCTTCGGCAACGGAAAGCGAGTATATCGTTTCGGCGTTCGATAAACAAACGGGTAAATATGTCAAATCCGCGCAAAGCAAGAACAAATATATAATTGTCAAAGCGAAAAACGCTTTTTTCGTTGCAATCGTTTTCATAAAGTAAATCGATTATACATCTTTATCGGTTGCGGTAAAAAGCGCGTTTTGATTTATATTAAAGTATATTGTCGAAAATAAGTTTTAATAAATACGGCAAAATAAAAACGCCGAAGGGAGAGAAAAGACATTCGGCGGCGCGTTAGGGATAAGGAATGGAATCCCTAAGCTTATTTATTGCAAATGACGAGTGCGCCCGCTCGCATCAAAAATCAAAGACAGGGAGAGCAATCGTTAACGGCAAAGAGGGTAGAATTTATTTCTTCGCGTTCATATCGTAGAGCATTTTAAGCCCTTCGAGTGTGAGAGTTCTGTCCACGATATCTATGCAGGGGGTTTCTTTGGAGATGAATTCGCCTAAACCGCCCGTCGCTATGACTTTCGTATCCGGACGGCAGGTTTCTTTTTTCATCATCGAAACTATCCTTTCCACAAGCCCGGCGAAGCCGTATAACAGCCCGGCTTGCATGTTGGTAACGGTGTCCGTACAGACGACTTTCCCGGGGAATTCGAGTTCCACGTCCGGAAGTTTAGCCGTGCCGTTGACGAGAGAATCGAGCGACGCTTTTATCCCTGGGGCGATAACGCCTCCGATAAGTTTTGCGTCCTCGGTGATTACGTTGAAAGTGGTAGCCGTGCCGAAATCGATAACTATGCAAGGTCCGCCGTATTTTTTAAATGCCGCAACGCTGTTTACTATTCTGTCCGCGCCGACTTCTTTGGCGTTTTCAACTCTCATGTTCAAGCCCGTTCTGATGCCGGGACCGACTTCGAGAGGTTTTATGCCGAAGAAGTATTCGCACATATGGCAAACGGTATAGTTGAGCGCCGGGATCACCGACGAGAGAATTACTCCTTTTACGTCGAGAGGCGAGATGCTTTTGCTCGAAAGCAGATTGAGGAGAACCGCGCCGTATTCGTCCGCCGTTTTTTTAGCCGCGGAAGTAACGCGGAAACTCGCTTTAAGCTCGTCGCCGTCGAATACGCCGTACTTTATGTTGGTGTTGCCTACGTCTATTACAAGTATCATTATATTATCTCCGCTCCGATTTGTCTAAAAGAGAGTAAACGTTGTAAACGGAAGGGGCGAGAACAAGGTTTATGCCGAGTTCGGCAAGGAAGTTTACTCCCGCGCAACCTATTATCAGAAAGTATAAAACGCTTTGCCCGTCGGTAACGAAATTTCCCGAAAGGGTGTCGGTCATAAACAGCGCGCCGATTATAAACAGCGAGGTGTTTACGACGGGAGCCGTCGCCGCGGCAACGAAAGTGCCGACCTTCTTGTTCTTGAAAGCTTTGAAAACAAAGCCGGAAACAACGCCTGCCGCCGTACCTTTTACAAGGCATATGCACGAGGTTATAACGGGGTGGTCTCCGAACAGAACGTTCGTGAACGCGTCCGCTCCCGTGATGCCTGCGATAAGTGTTATAAGACCGAACGCGAAGCCGAGTATTCCGCCGGAAAGAGGGCCTAAAACCATCGCGCCGACCACTATCGGTACGAGAGTGAGCGAAATCGTTACCGGTCCTATCTTTATGCCCGAAGCAAAAAGCTGCAATACGATAACGAGAGCGAGAAGCACGGCGAGAGAGGTTATGTTCTTCGCCGTAAAGAAAGTTTTGTTTTCGGTATTCAATTTTTGTTCCTCCAATCAAATTCGTCCCGTGCGGCGAAAAAGGCGTTTTGACGGTCTCGCCCGACTGCCGCGACGATATCTGTTATTAAAACCGAATTCAGTATAGCATACGCGATTTTAAAAATCAAGCGTTTGGTATAGGGGGGGCTTTCGTCGCGGTAAAAGCGAAAAGAAGCGCGGAACTTTTTGCGGTAAAAGTATTATTGATCGCTTTTATGCGTTTAATGCGCGTTTTATGGGGTATTTGTTTTTTTAAAAACAATAAAAAAAGTTGGCGGTGAATTTAAAAATCGTATAAAACGTGTGGTAATATTTTTGACGAGGAGGCAATCCGAAACCTTGATTGGTCGCACGGCTCGTTCCGGCGGTCAAGCACGGCTTCGGAATAATCCGTCGGAAGGGAACGGCGCGGAAGCTTATTTGCGCGCCGAAGCGAATTTATGTTTTACGCGGCGGTGTTATGCCTGCCAATATAATACGAACCGTGGTTTTGCGGCGTGTTTTTTGTTAATACTTTGTTGCGCTCGCGGTTTATACCTGTGTATTATTCTCGGCGGCATACATCGCGGGAAAAGGAGATTCCGTTTTGTGATAAAAAGATTTTATACGGTAACCCCGATGCTTCTTCCCGACGGGGGAAGCGCGGAGGCGGACGTAATAAACAGAATAATAGAAATCGAAAAAGAACAGAAAAGACGTAAAGACGCCGCGCTCGCCACGTACAATGCAGGTGAAAAAGTTCATAAAAAGCAGCTCGCGTTTCACAAAAGCAAAAGTCGCAACAGGTGGGTTTTCGGCGGCAACAGAAGCGGAAAAACGGAGTGCGGCGCGGTCGAATGTTTGTATATGGCGCTCGGCATTCACCCGTACAGAGAAAACCGAAAGGACGTTTTCGGGTGGGTGGTTTCGCTGTCGTCGCAGGTGCAGAGGGACGTGGCTCAAAAAAAGATTCTTCACTATCTCGACAAAAGCAGAATTGTAGATATAACGATGCTTGCCGGGAGAAAGGAATATCCCGAAAACGGCATTATCGACCAGATAAGGGTGAGAAACGCGTTCGGAGGCGTGTCTGTCATAGGGTTTAAATCGTGCGATCAGGGCAGAGAGAAATTTCAGGGTTCTTCCCTCGATTTCGTGTGGTTCGACGAGGAGCCGCCACGGGATATTTACGAGGAATGCAGAATGAGAGTTCTGGATAAATCGGGGGATATTTTCGGCACGATGACTCCTCTTAAGGGGCTTACTTTTGCTTATACCGATTTGTATTTAAAGGCGGACGGAGATAAAATCTGGTGCGAGTTTATGGAATGGAAAGATAACCCGTATCTTCCGGAAAGCGAGATAGAA
The DNA here is from genome assembly GCA_022768945.1 of Christensenellaceae bacterium. GTDB lineage: Bacteria > Bacillota > Clostridia > Christensenellales > Borkfalkiaceae > RGIG3732. Next base: position 16,914 of record JALEKY010000033.1, read on the forward strand.
GCGCTTACTTCGGCTCTTTCTTCGGACGAGCTCGAAAGCCGAAGATACGGCAGATTTCATTCCGCCGAGGGGCTTGTGTATACCGAGTTTACCGAAGAGTGCATTATAGAACCTTTCGACGTTCCGTTCGAATGGCAGGACACGCTGTCGATAGATCCGGGGCTAAATAACCCCCTTTCCTGTCATTGGTACTGCACGGATTACGACGGAAACGTGTACGTGGTAGCAGAGCACTACGCCGCGGGTAAAACGGTGGATTGGCATGCGGAAAGGATAAGGGAGATTTCATCTTCGCTCGGGTGGCATACGGACGGCAAGGGGCGTATACGCGCGCTTATAGATTCCGCCGCAAATCAGAAGACACTCGCTTCTCCGCGTTCGGTGTCGGATTTGTTTTTCGAGCAGGGAATACTTGTCGATACCAAGGTGAATAAAGATTTGTTTGCGGGCATAAGTCGCGTAAAACAAGCGTTTTCGGCTAAAAAGCTGTTCATTTTCAAAAACTGCGTCAACCTTATAAGAGAGCTGAAAGGCTATTGGTGGGGAAACGACGACGTGCCTTTAAAAAAGGACGACCACGCGCTGGACGAACTCAGATATTACATAATGAGCAAGCGGCAGTTCGCGCCTCCTCTTCCCGCGCCGACGGAAATTCAGAAGGATAAGGAAAGGCTCGCGAGGAAAATAGAAAGAGAACGCCGAGCCGCATTTAATCTATGAAAAAAACAAGAAAACAACTTGCCCGGGACGCGCTTCTTCTTCGCGCAACGGGCTACGACGCAACCGAAACGGTTGAAGAATATGCCGATAAGGACGGCGAGATGGTGCTTTTGAAACGGCGAGTCGCAACAAAAAACGTGCCGCCGGACGTGTCTGCCGCTAAAATTATTATGGAAGAACAGGATTTTTCCGTGTCCGATATGACAGACGAGCAGCTTGAAAAGGAGAGAGCGCGGCTTATTAAAGAACTTAAAAAAACCGACAAGAAAACCTGAAAGAGGAGCGTACTTTTTTTATGAACGAAAAACTTTTCAAAAAAGCCGAAGAGGCAGAAAAAAGAAAACTTGCAGCCGAGGTGACGGAGGATTTTCAAAACCGCCGCGCCGCAAGGAGAGAGCTTGAAAACAAGTGGAGAATTAACCTGAATTTTCTTTCCGGCAAGCAGTTTACCGGCATCAACGCAGCGGGGGAAATAGGCGAGGAGGAACCCGCGTTTTTCTGGCAGAGCAGAAACGTGTTCAATCACGTTCTGCCCGTTTACGACGCAAGACTGTGCAAACTTGCAAAAATCAGACCGACGATGTCCGTAAGGGCTGCAACGGACGATAATTCAGATATTAAAACGGCGGAACTTACTTCAAAAATTCTCAATGCCACGTGCGCTCGGATAGACGAAGACAAACTTATTTCGTCCGCGACGGCTTTCAGCGAGGCGACCGGCACCGCTTTTTACGAGGTGGGTTGGAACCCCGACGAGGGGAGGGAGGTCGGCTTCGACGAAAACGGCTCTTCTTTAAAAGAGGGGGACGCGTATGTTCAGGTCGTTTCTCCGTTTGAGATTTTTCCGGACTCGCTCTCTAACGAAAATATAGAAGACTGCGACAGTATAATCCGCGCGAGAATTGTAAAAACAAGCCGAATTCGTGAGATTTACGGGGTTAACGTACAAGAAGACGAGGCTCTTTATACGGCTTCTTCGCAGGAAAGAATAGCAGAGAGAGGGCTTGTGACTTTGATAGAAAGATACGAAAAACCGTGCGACGAGTATCCGAAAGGGCGTATCGTTTCGGTCGCGGGAGGGGAGCTTCTTTCCGTTGAAGAGTTTCCGTACGAGAACGGCGGAGAGGGCAAAAGGACGTATCCGTTTATAAAGCAGGTTGCAAACGGTTTGCCGGGCTGCTTTTTCGGAACGGGAGTAATCGAAAGGCTGATACCCGTGCAAAGGGCGTACAACGCCGTTAAGAACAGAAAGACGGAGTTTTTAAACAGGATTTCGATGGGGGTTCTTGCGGTGGAAGACGGTTCCGCCGACGTGGACGCGCTTATCGAAGACGGTCTTCAACCGGGGAAAATAATAGTTTACAGGCAGGGTTCCCGTCCGCCCGAAATGATGGAGGCGGAAAAGTTGCCGCCGGACTTTGAAAAGGAAGAAGAAAAACTTCTGGACGAGTTTTCGTTGCTCGGCGGCGTGAACGAGGTTTCCAAAGATTACAAGTCCACTCTCGGCGTGACGAGCGCGAAGGGGCTGCAATTACTGCTGGAACAGGAGGACGAACGCTTACTCGTCTCTGCGGAAAATATCAGGCGCGCCGTCAGAGAAACGGCTAAGCATATAATCCGATTGTTCCGTCAATTTACGGTTATGCCGCGACTAATGCGTGTGGCGGGCGAAGGGGGTATGGCTGAGATAGTTTATTTTTCGAAAAGCGACTTTACGAGCGACGACGTGATTTTCGAAACGGAAAACGAACTCAGTTTCTCGCCCTCGCAACGCAGAAGCAGTATTTTCGACCTCGTTTCGAGCGGACTTCTGATAGGGCAGGACGGCAAAATAGACGAAAACGTAAGGAACAAGCTTTTACAACTTCTCGGCTTTTCCAACGTCGGCGGAACTACGTCGCTTAAAGCCATCAACGTCAAAAGAGCGCAGGAAGAAAACGTTTGCGCGGATTCGGAAGAGCTTATTGCCGAACCATACGACGATCATCAAACGCATATCGACGAGCATATTCGTTTCCTCGTGGGGCGAGAATACGTCAAATCGAAAAACGGCGACAGGATTAAAGAAAAGATTTTAAAGCATATAGAAATGCACAAGAGCCTGCTTTCGTCCGTTTCGGATAACGAGGAAGAAAAGACGGGATTGTAAGCCGCGGGATTGCGAAAGCCGCCCCGGCGGAGAGAACGTTAAAAACGAGAGGTAATCCGTCGATATGAAAATTCGGGGAAACCCCGTAAAACGCACAAAAACAGCTATTTTTTAAGGAGGAAACTTTTATGGAACAAACTTTTGAAACAAAAAACGACATTAGCGAAACGACGCGAGAGACTGCGGCGGACGGCGCGTGCGAAAACGACGCGGCGAGTACGGAAGAAATTATGCCGGAGGCTTCGGACTTCGAGGAGTTTTTAAAACAATTTCCCGACGCGGACGCTGAAGAGACGATAAAGGGCGTGATAGAGTCGGGAGATTTTAAAAAGGGAGGATTTACCCGCCAGTACGTAAAATCTTTGAAACAAGAAGCGGAAAGACTCAAAAGAGAAAACGATTCCGAGGAAGTGCTTGTTAAAAAGGCTATGGAAAACAAGGCGGTTTCGGAGGAGATCGTCAAGGCGTATCTTATGAAGATTTCCGAAAATAAAAAAGCTGTTAAAAAGCGTATAAACGGAATTGCTCCCGCGGTGCCGCCGATTAAGCCGAGAACGGTTTCGGAAGCGGGCAAGCTTGCGAACGAAATATTCGTAAATAATTTAAAGTGACAACTCGGTGGGCGGTGACCGCCAAGCAATTACGGAGATACAGTTCTCCACGTTTAAGCAGGTCGGATGACCGATGGTCGCCCCTACGGTAGGACAAGTACACAAGCACCTAAACATAAAATCAAAACGGACGAGCAATGGGTGGTGACCGCCGGCACGTAAGGGCGGAAGTGAAAGGTTGTTTGAACAAGAAACGCGGACGAGCAATGCTCGCCCCTACGGGTAAACAAATCGGAAGAGAGATGCTCGTCCTTGCGGTGGGTTGGTGAAAAACTACTCACATAAGAAAGGCGAAAGAAGAAAAAATCAAGCTTCCGTAGCCATAACATTATAAAAATATTTCCGGAGGAAAAAACATGGTAACAATGAACAGTGCCGATAAGGCTCTTAAAAGTTTATATCTCGGCGTGGTTGCCGATCAACTCAATACGCAGGTTAACCCTTTGCTTGCAAGAATCAAGCAGACGACTCAGGACGTTTGGGGTAAGGAAGTAAGAAAACTTGCAAGATACGGCGTTAACGGCGGTATAGGCGCGGGTACCGAAACGGGAGACCTTCCCGACGCGCAGGGGAATAATTACGAACAGTTCGTTCTGACTCTCAAAAACCTTTACGGCACGATCGAAATAAGCGACAAGGCGGTGAGAGCTTCCGAAAACAACGCGGGCGCGTTCGTAAATCTTCTCAATGCCGAAATGGAAGGGCTTATCAAGTCTTCGTCTTTCAACTTCGGCAGAATGCTGTTCGGTGACGGTACGGGCAAGCTCGCGGCGGTCGCTTCGGTCGGCAGCGACGGAACGGTGGTTTTCGACAGCGTAAAGAACGTTTTCGAAGGTATGGTTGTGGATTTCCTTCACAACGGCTCGGTTATCTCGGGTTGCGCTCAGAGAACGGTTAAAATCGTGGACAGAACGAACAAAAAAGTAACGTTTGCCGGGGCGGCGATTTCTTCGACTGCGGTGGCTGCGGGCGACATTATCACCGTTCAGAATTCTTACAATCAGGAAATAACCGGTCTCGGAGCGATTTTTAAAAGCACGGGCAGCATTTACGGACTTTCGAGAACGGACAACAAATGGCTCGTTCCTTATATGAAGGATTCGGTCGGCAGTATTTCCGAAACGGTTATTCAGAAAGCCATCGACGAGATTGAGGAAACCACCGGCAGCAAGGTGAACTTTATAGTTTGCTCTTCCGGCGTTAAGAGGGCGTTGCAATCCTACCTCGCGCAGTATAAGCGCAATGTGGATATGACCACTCTCGAGGGCGGTTATACTACGATGACGTTTAACGGTATTCCCGTCGTATCCGATCGCTTCTGCCCGGACGGTACGATGTATTTGCTTAACACCGACGATTTCGCGCTCCATCAGCTTTGCGATTGGCAGTGGCTCGAAACCCAGGACGGAAAAATCTTGAAGCAGATTGCCGGCAAGCCCGTTTATACGGCTACGCTCGTTAAGTATGCGGATATTCTTTGCTCCCGTCCGTGCGGTCAGGGTATGCTTTCCGGTATTACCGAAGCGTAACGTTTTTAAAGCGGCAGCCGCGGGCGTTCGTCTTTGGCTTAAGCGGAAGAAGAAAGAACAGACGTCTTCGGTTTAGCGCGAAAATAGAGATAATGTGAGAAAAAGGCGGCTTATTGAGAATCGATTTCAATATATAAGTCGCCTTTGATTATAACTTCAGAGAGGTCAGTGTTAATATGAAAGTGAGAAATATACTGAAGCTTGCGGCGGGGATTACGGGAAAAAACGACGCGGAAGAGTTCTTGGAAAAAGGTTCCGCGCCCGACTGCGAGACGGCGAGAATGGACGCGGAAAGACTTCTGAAAGCGTACAACTTATTGAATGCGGAACTTGCGGGAGAGTATGAAAAGCTTTACGTAAAGGAAAAGTTAGAGGCGGCGGACGGCGCTTCTCTTTCGGGATTTAAAGAGTATCCTTTCGAAATCGTATCGGTCGAAACCGATGACGGCTTCCCTATGAAGTACGACGTTAAAGACGGGAAACTCGTGACCGGAAAGAAATGCCCGGCGATTGTGTTTTACAGATATATTCCGAAAGAGAGAGGGTTCGACGACGAAGTAGATTACGGCGAACTTTCGAGAATTTCACCGAGGACGCTCGCGCTCGGAACGGCGAGAGAGTTTTTGTTCGACGGCGGGGCGTATTCGGCGGCTGCGGAAGTAGACGAAAAATTCAAAAAGGCTCTTAACGCCTGCCTTAAACCGAGAGGGAGAAAAATTATTCCGCAAAGGAGCTGGTTTTTATGAGAAAAATTTTTGCGCCCGAAAAATTCTCGACAAGGCTCGTTAGAGGATTGAACGTAAGCGTTTCTTCGGGTGCCGACGTCGCGGTGGGGCTGAGAGAGTTTAACGGAGGTCTGAAAAGAGGAGTTTGCCGTTACAAGACGACGAGTGCGTCGGGAGAATATATGAAGCTTCCCGAGGGAGTGACCGTCGACGGCTTTTTTGTAGGCGATACAAAGGCGGGCGAAAGATTTTTTGTGTACTCGGACGGGAAATTATACGTTTCGGACGGGAAGAAAATCGATAACACGGGCGAGAACGGCTCGGGAGTTTCAAACGGCGCGAGCGGATCGGGCGGCGCGAGCGGCTCTTCGGGTTCGGGTGCTTCCGGCTCGGGTGCGTCGGGTGCTTCCGGTTCGGGTGCGTCGGGTGCTTCCGGTTCGGGTGCGTCGGGTGCTTCCGGCTCGGGGAATTCCGTCGGGGAAACGTTCAGGCTTGTCGGCAACGTTTCGCTCGGAGGGAAAGTTTCGTTCGCGGAGGCGATCTCGGACGGAGGAAAAGTTGTGCTCGTTTGCGATGAAAACGGGGGCGCGTATACTTACGACGGATTGTTTTTTACGAAGAAAACCATGCCGAAAGGAGTGTGTGCTATTGCATCGCTCGGATTAAAGACCGTGTTGGTTACCGATAAAAAAGCGTATATGTCGAAAAGCGACAACGCGCTCGATTTTTCATTCGGTTCGGATAAAGGCAATTTTTCTTTCGGAGTGTATTCGGATATTAAAAACGCCGTAGGAACGAGCAGGCAAATCGTGCTCGCTTCAGAAAAGGGGTTGTTCGGAATTACGTCGAGCGCGTTCGGAACGGATTTTTCGTTCAAGGTTATAGACTCGGGAGGAGTGAGGATTTACCCCGAGACGCTTGCCGCGTGCGGAGATAAGGTTTTTGTACTTTCGGACGGAGGTCTTATAGAGTACGACGGCGCGGGCGTGAGCGTACGTTACCCGGAAATTTGCGAATTCGTAGGCGAGGGAATTTGCGGATTTTCTTACGGCAGAGAGTATTACGCTTCGTTTCGTTCGCTGCTGCCGACGAAAAAAATCGTGAACGTTTGCTTTTACGACGGCAGTTATTACGTGACGGGCGCAGGGATTACCTGCGGCGTGACGAGGGGGGACGGCTCGACCGTTTTTATCGAAAGAGGGACGAAAGATATCTGCTCTTTCGTGGGAAAAATTTTGCTGAAAGGGAACAAAGCCGTGTATGCGACAAACGCGACGGACTTCGGTATCCCCGGGAGGAAAACTCTTGTTTACGTTAAAGCTTCGGCAAACAGAAATTTTTTGCTTACCGTTAAGGCTGACGGTGCGAAAAGAAAGTATGCGGTTAAGGCCGGAGCGAACGGATACGTAAGGCCGTACGTTTCGGGTAGCGAATTTTCGTTCGAGTTCGAGAGCGAATACGAAGATTTTAAGATCTTTTCGCCGCGTGTGGAAATAGAGTACGTTTAAAGCGCGTTTAAATGCGCTCTAAACGCGCGAGGCGGAAAAACGTGGAGCGAACGGGAAATGCTCAAGAGAGGAACAAGAAGAACGGACGGGAAGGACGAAAATCAGGAAACGGGCGAGCGATAAAAATGGGGAAATGTGCGATAATGCGCGTTTAAGGCGGTTAATTTAAAGGAGAAGAATGGATTACGGTAAACTTGCGCTTAAAAGAATAGAAGAGTTAAGCGATTATATTCGACTGAAGGGAAAGAGCGAGGAGAAGAAAGATTATTCCGTTTCGGCGGGGACGGGTTCGTTTTCTCTTGCGAAAGGGGAGAAGTCCGGAAAGGTCGTGAGAGTGTTGCTCGACGACGACGGAGATTTGAAAATTAAGTTTTTCGTTTCGGTTAGCGGAAGCGACTGCCTTGTCGAGGGAACTTTGGACGGGCAAAAGCTGGTTAACGAAAACGTTTCGGGAACGGCGGACGTCGTGAGGATTTGCTCTGCCGTTGAAAAGGGAATTCACGAAATAGGTCTTGAAATTACCGCCGGGGCTACGCTTGCCGTTAGTTCGCTTTCGATTACAGCCGAGGGCAACATAGACAGGACTTGCGATAAGATTTTTATAGACGCAGACAAAAACGGCACGCTTTTTTTGGAAAACAATCTTTCGAGAGTGGCGGTGTGTAAGTTCGTTAACGGTAAGAAAGCGGAATTATACGCGTTTTACGGGGTTTCTTATGCGAGGATAAAGAAATTTTCGACGAAATTCTATCTGTTTGTCGTGACGGAAACGGGACAGGCGGCGGTTGTAAAAATTGCGGAGGACGGCTCGGACGTCGGGTACTGTTACGTGACTGACGGGGCGGTGTGTCTGGACGGAGCGGAGAGCGAAGACGGAAATATAACGTTGTTTGCGGGTAAAAACAATACGTCGGAGATTTTCGTTTTCGACGTGACTTCGGGCGAGGTGCGGGCGTGTAGTTCGTTCGAGGGAGGGGCTGACGAAATTTCCGTAACCAAGCTCGGGCACGGTTACGCGTTGGTAACGAGAAACGACGACAGCGTTTATCTTTCCGTTTCGGAAGGAACGTCTGCCGACGTACTGAAAGAAAAATTTACTGTTTCTATATCGGAGAGTTGATTGTATGCACACGTGTTTTTATGTTAAACCGTCGGACGGTTATTTTAAAAAAGAGGGAGTAATGTTTGAAAAAGGCGGCTTTTTGTCTTTTAATTCGGTGAAAAGCGATTTCGCCGCGTCGATGAAAGAAGAGGGAAAACTTTTTGACGAGATTGCCGTTTCGACGGGAGGCGAGGGAGAAAGCGAGAAAGTTGCTCCTTGCGAGTTTGTTTCCGCAAGGGCTGTTTCGGACAAAAGCGCGGAACTTTGTTTTAAAGGGGAGTTTGATTTTTCTTCCGAAACGGTATTGAGTTCCGCGGCGTTCGTTTCCGAGGGAGGAAAAAAAATAAACGCGGCGGCGTTTCCGCCCGGATATAAGGTTAAAGGGAAAACGGAAATTTTTGCCACGGCATATTTTGAAAAAAGCGGAAGCGTCGGCTCTTTCGGAGAGGGATTTTGCGAATTTATCCTGCACGTTACGGGAGTGAAAACATCGAAAATCACTGCCGGAATCGTCAATTCTTTTTCGAACGACGGAGGGCGTTTGCCTGTTTCGGTAGCGCGCGGCGAGGAAGGGACTACGATTTCTTTTACCGTTCCCGAGAGGACGGAGGGAAAATATGCGGTTATTTATGCGGACGGAAAGCCTGCGTTTTACGTTTCCGCAAAGTTGAGCGACGCGGGAACGGAGATTGTTTCGACGGGCGAAAACGTCATCGCCGCCAAATCGTTTTACAAGGAAATTTCTTTAATTGCGGACAGCGCGGTAAATTTATCCGACGTAAAAACGAGGGCGGTTGCTTTGACGATCGGCAAAAAAACGGCGATAGAGTATCCGTTTACGCCGTCGCTTTCGTGCGGCGCGGAAGTTTCTCCTTCTAATGAAAATGCGGCGATTTCGTGCGAAAAAGGCATCGTTTGTTTTAAACGCGACGGAAAATTCTTTCCCGTAAATCCGTTTTCAAACGAAACGCACAATATTTCGTTTAAAAGCTTTTGCATAAGCGGCGGGTATTTATACGTTCTCGGAGAGAACTTGAAAAAAATCGATTTAAATACGGGAAAGCTTGTAAAAAGTTATTCCGTAGGGTTTTCTGCCGATAAGGTTTTCGGGTTTAGCGACGATTGCCTGATTTTGTGCGGCGACGGCGGTTTTACACTGGCTCAGGCGGGCGATACGCTTATTGGAAAACACTCGGTTAGTGTTTCGGGCGGCAAGTATGCGTTCGATAAGATTACTTCCGTTCTGACCGTTTTTACGAGCGGCGAAGTAAGGCAATATTCCGTTTTGAATTCGGGTAGCACGCAGATTGCAAGCTTTTTGTGCGCGACGTCCGTTTCTAATGAAGCGCGTGTTGCCGGGAGGTATAAAAAGGCGTTTCTTGCGGTTAACGGCGTTGTACGCGTTTTCGATTTGGCGAAAAATATCGTGCAAAACGAATATTTTGCTGCGGCGAACGACGTCGTACCCGACGGTTCGGGAACGTATTTCGTCGTTTCGAGAAGCGGTGGAGCGGAGATTCTCAGGTACGATAACGACTTCGTTTCGATTTGCGAAATCGATGAAAGCGAGGTTGTGCCTGCGGGGAACGGATTTGTTTCCGCTACGGGATTTTATCCGTTCGGTGAAACGGCAAACAGGTTTGAAATTCTTTCTTCCTCGCCGTCGGGAAAGTATACTATTTTGAAGGAAGTGCCCTTTTTCGAAGGGGAATCGGCGGTTTTTACTTTAAAGGGGGTTGTATGAATTTTAAATTCAGGAATTATTATCTGGACGAGGGGAAGTTCGTTACTTCTTACCCGATTGCGGGCGGCGCGGAGATAAGACTCGGACTTCCCGCGAGGAAGGTTGTTTATATCGACGGCGACGATTTCGGTTTGGCGAAAGAAAAGAGAGGATTTTTTTCTCAGGAGATTCCGTTTGACAACGGGATGTTGAGGTCGTACGGTTTCGACGTTGTAAAAGAGTGATTGCGTTTTACGGCGTGCGGTGGTCGTTAACCGATAATGGCGTTTGAATTGGGTGAGAACGGACTCGCAATGGGCGGTGAGCGACATCAGGTTGGTGTGGGTGTGTAGGGGAAAGTTTGTTCGTGCAAGGAATACGGACGAGCAATGCTCGCGGGGAGAAGTGTTTGTTCGAGTAAAAAGAATACGGACGAGCAATGCTCGCCCCCCTACGGTGGGGGATAAATAAAACTTCCGCTTGCGGAAAAAACGGAGGAAACGAGAAATTTTGTATATCGCTCGAAAATAACTTGATTTTTGCGTTCGAATAACTTGATTTTTGCGTTCGGTTATATTATAATTGATTTGTAAAGCGAAAAATCCGGTGCGGATATAGAGAGAGTTTTTTGGCTCGGGCAAAAGTGCCGACGGTTCCGCCGTTTTACTAGTTTTGGCGGTTGATTTTAAAAACGGAAGCAACTGCACAGTCTTATCGGACAACAAGGGCGGTGTTATGCGAGAAGTTTTTTTGCCGACGCTGGAACAAGTGAGCGTTCTTGTCATTTTTATTATAATAGGGTACGCGCTTAAAATTACCGGCAAAGTTAAAGACGGAAAAGTTCTTTCGTCATTGCTTTTATGGGTGTTTCTGCCCGCGGTGGTTTTTAAGGTTTTTTCCGAAAATTTTACCGTTTCGAAACTCGGAGAGGCGAAGGATTATCTGATTGCCGGTTGTTTGGTCTTCGGAGTGGTTTTCGGAATTTCGTATCTCATTTCTTTCAGATATTCGGAAAGAATGAAGAGGAACGTGCTTTGGTACTCTTTCGTCGTTACGAATATGTCGTACGTAGGATTTGTGCTTGTGGACAGGCTGCTTAACGAGTATGTGCTGTATTACATGGTTTTCATTATACCGTTTCAGATTTTTATCTATACGGCGGCGATTTCCATGTTTAAACCCGAGAAAGAGAAATTTTCGATTAAAGGCTTGATTTCGCCCGTGAACGTAGCTATGATTTCGGGTATGGCGGTCGGGTTGATTTTTGACGTTGCAGGTATAAAAATGCCGTCCGTTATAACGACGATTGTAAGTTCGGCTTCGGGGTGCATGTCGCCGGCTGCCATGCTGCTTACCGGGATTACGCTTGCGAACGTGCCTATAAAGACGGTTTTCTGTAGCTTAGAGGCGTATGCGTTTACGTTTTTAAGGCTTATAGTGTTCCCTGCCGTGATAGGCGGAATTACTTACTTGCTTTATTTGTGGCTCGGATTTTCTGCGGGAATAGTAAAAATAACGCTTGTTTATCTCGCGCTTCCTTTCGGGTTGAACTCCGTTGTGTTTGCCGAAGCGTACGGCGGCGACGGCAGTTTAGGCGCGCAAATAGGTTTTCTGTCGCACTTGTTCTGCATTGTAACTTTGCCGTTGCTTTTCCTTCTGATAAGCTTGATTTAAGAAATTTTATCGGGAGCGGTTTAACGGAAAAATGCGAGATAAAGCGCGAAAGAGGCGACTAACTGAATAAATACCGTTGACGGACCGGGAAAGTTCGTCGGTCGGCGGTTGATTTTTTGCGAATGTAGTTTAATGGCAAAACAGAAGCTTCCCAAGCTTCGGTCGTGGGTTCGATTCCCATCATTCGCTCCAATAATACTACTTGCTCGGTTTTGCTTGAGCGAGGTAAAGCAAGGGAAGACGTGACTTTTTATTCGGTCGCGCCTTTTTTGTTTTTCGGGGCTTTTGGCTTTGTTTAGGGGAGCGTTGGTTTGTTGCGGCAGGTTTAGTTTTGTATATAAGAAAAGCTTCGTGTATAAGAAAAGCCCGAATTGAGAGGTTGGCTCGATTCGGGCTTGTTGTTTCGTATTTTGTTTTAAACTTATGCGAGAGCGGGGAGGGTTTTTCTGCCGAAAAGAAGATCTTCGTATTCTTCGAGGGGAACGGGTTTGCTGAAATAGTAACCCTGCATTTCCGAGCAACCGAATTTTAACAGCAAGTCCGCCTGTTCTTTGGTTTCTATGCCTTCGGCAAGCGTGGTTATGTTGAGAGCTTTTGCCATGTTTATGACCGCAGCGACGATAAGTTTGCCTTTTTCGCTGTCCGTGCCGGAAAGGAATTTCATATCGAGCTTAAGCTTGTCTACGTTGATGTCCTTAAGCGTATTAAGCGAAGAATAGCCCGCGCCGAAGTCGTCTATTTCCACCAAAAAACCTAAAGAGCGCAGTTTTTCGACTTCCGCGCTGAGCTTTGCGAATTCCTCCATATAGGCGGTTTACGTTATTTCGAGATGCAAAGATTTCCTCGGAATGCCGTACTGTTTCATATAGCCTTCGACGGTTTCGGCAAAGCCTTTTTTAAGAATGTCTTGCCGTGCGAGGTTTATAGAAATCTGCACGTTTTCTTCCGGCAGAGATTTAAGCCATTTTTGCATGAGTTTGCAGGTTGTGTGGAACACGAAGCTATCGACTTTAGTTATAAGGTTGCTGCTTTCGAGAAGGGGAACGAACACACCCGGGGGTAACATGCCTTTTTCGGGATGGTTCCACCGAATAAGAGCTTCCGCGCCGACGATTTTCTTTGAGGCGTAGTCGATTTGCGGCTGAAACCAGACTTCGAATTGGTTTTCCTCGACTGCTTTGTCAACGTCGTTCAAAAGTTCGAGCTGTTCTTGTTCTTTGCGGAGCATTCCTTCTTCGTAATAGGCGATTCTTTTTTCCATATCGCCTTTTATGGACAGCATGGCAAGCAGCGCTTTGTAGCTCATGGTGTACGGATCCACGCCTTCCTCGCAAAGTTCGTATACGCCTATGTGAAGAGTGATGGGGATCGACAGATTATAAGTGTTGAATACTCGATTGAAATTATCGTAGCACTGCTGTACGGTATAAACGTCGCACGGGCAGAAACGTACGAAATGGTCGGCGTTAAGGTGGGCGGAGAAAGTATCGTCCGTATCGATTTCGCGCATGCACGCAGCCATATCTCTTATAAGCTTGTCGCCGGTGGGATGACCGTAAACGCCGTTAATGTCTTTGAAGTGATCTATGTTGTAGCGGATAACCCGATATTTTCTTCCGTGATTCTTTTCAAGCCATTTATTTGCTTTGTTGCAAAAACCTTCGGCGTTAAGACCGCCCGTCAACGGATCGGTTTCGCCCGTCACTATGTGCGAAATGTTCTCGCTTACCATTATTACGTAGCGGCGGGACTCGTCGAGATATTCGAAACTCAAACAGTTGAAAACATATCTGCCGGTATGCCCGAGCATGTAAAAGTCAACGTTGTAAACGGAGTTTGCTTGCAATTTTTCCAGAACGCGGGAGAACAACAATTCTTATTTTACTTTTTTTTGGTCGCAAAGTGGGATTTTTTTAGCGATGATATTATCTACCTGCGTATCGTACGGGGTGTCGTCGAACTTTACGAGCGGCATAAGTTTGCCGGTAACTTCGTCCGAAACCTTTAACAAAGTCTGCGTTTTGCAATTTATCAGTATTAAACCGTCGAGATGCTCGGTGAACAAACGCTTTACAAGTACACTGTCGATAATACTTCGGTAGTCGGCGGACATACACCCTCCTGCTTTTCTTTTGAATCTGCGTAAAAAAGAAAAATTTAACAATCAGTTGACCGTATAACACAGGCTTTAAAAAAACACAACGATTATAATATTTTTTTTGTGAATTTCTCGTAAAGAACAAAGGGACGAGAGGCGGGCGGTGGGCGGTGACCTCAAACGGATAAGTGTTTGAATGAGTGGAGAACGGACGAGCAATGGTCGGTGACCGCCGTCAAGCAGGGGGTGAGGATAAAAATTAGTCGGCATAAGGAAAAAAAGAATACGGACTCGCAATGGGCGGTGACCGCCGTCAAGCAGGGAGTGAGGATAAAAATTAGTCGGCATAAGGAAATGTTGAGGGGCGGTGGGTGCTCCCCACGGTTGGAGAGATGAACAGTTGTTCACATAAAAAAGCAAACGCGCCGTATATATGAGTGAAAATGTAAAAAACGTGTGAAAACGATTGTCTTTTTATGAAAACTGTGTTATATTAAATAATAAATGCGAATATTTTACGAACTATAGGGATTTTATTCCTTGAAAAGTGTTTTCGCAATTATTCTTTGATTATCGGTTATAAAGGAAGGAGGTTTTTTTAGAATGAAACAGGGAAAGGGCTTGTTTTTCTTTAAAAAAGCGGTCACCGTGGCGATTGCATTGTTTTTTGTGATGTTCGTTGCGATGTATTCCGCTTCCTGCGGGATAGGAGGGGATAGTTCCTCGGGAACGGGCGACAGTTCTTCGACGGCGAGCGACAGCGGCTCCGGCAGCGGCGAAGCGCATAAGCATACGTTTGCGGACGAGTGGAGCAGCGACGATACGTATCATTGGCATGCGGCTACTTGCGAGCATTCGAGTGTGGTTTCGGGAAAGGGCGCGCACGTTTACACGGACGATAAAGACGCAACCTGTAACGTTTGCGGTTACGAAAGGGAGATAAAGCCCGTTGAAACTCCCGATCTCGAGGGAAGAATCCTTGTGAGAACGGAAGAGGGCAAGTCGACCGCTTACTACTATATTTCGTTTACTTACACTCTTTTGCCCGGGCTTCCCGACGGTTGGGACGAAAAGTATCTTGTAACTTACAGAGCTACGGAAGGGTACGCGAAAGTTTCGGGCAACAAGCTCACCGTTTTAAAGAGCGGAGAGTTTACCGTTTCCGCTTCCGTTATAGATATGGAAACGGGAGAGGCTGCTTCTAACGTTTACATTCCGCAAAAGAAAATAAACGCGGTTATGCCCGTAAGTAATCTTTCGGTTGACGCGGTAAGTTTTGCAGGGTATGAAAACGCTTTCGACAGTTACGAAAAGGAGTACGTTTACGGCGGGTATAAATTCGACGAGAGCGGAAATCTCGTGAAGGCGACGCTTGCCGGCAAGTTTAACGCGCAGGTCGTTTCGGAAGTAGTGAACAACAAAAAGATTATTTCCACCGTTTCGATAGACGAGCTTGACGAATCACAGAAGTCGCTTATTACTTACTCTTCGAGCGACTCGTCCGTGATAAGCGTTTCGGACGACGGAAACTTTACGCTTGGCGATAAGAGCGGTTTGGTTACGATTACCGCTTCGGTTAAAGGGCTTGACGACGGAGCGGCTTCGAAAATCACCGTTAATTACAAGGCGAAAGGCATTAACGCTTATAACGACGAGGACCTTGTGAGAATCAACAAGGGCAGAAATTACAACGCGGCTACCGGCGTGGCTTCGGGCATGGCTTATACCGCGGACGGATACGAAACCGTTTTGCTGAGCGATATCTATCTTGCAGAATACGGTAAGCAGATAGCGGGAACGGACGAATTAGTTTCATTCCTCGATAACTATACGACGGAAATCGAGCCTACTTCGGACACTCAATACTATAAAAATATAGGTCAGACGGCTAAAATCAAAGTAGCTTTGGAGTTTACCGGAAACGTGTACGGAAACGGCTTCACCGTAAGCGGTCAATACGTTACGAAACCCGTTCTGAAAGACGGCAGAACCCTTAAAGTTGCGAAATGGAACGGCGAGCGAGATTACCTCGACGGGCCTATAAATCTCGTTTCGGTCGCGAACGCAACCCTTTCGGTGAGCGTTAAATCTCAGGATAACATTATTTTCCTTATGAAAAACGACGGGCTTAAGCTTACGAACGTCGTTTTGAAAGGGTGCGACGACAAAGCAATTCTCTCCGAAGACGGCAAGAGCGTGAACATCAAGAACCTTGACAACGCGGCTACCGTACTCGAAGTTATGGGAAACAACTGTTCGGTAAGCTACTCGGAGATTTCAAACGGCAGAACGTGCCTCAGAGTTTACGGAAAGGGATATAATTCTTCTTTCGGCAGCGCGCAGGCGAACGAATACAGAATAAACTTTTCCATAAACAACTGCAAACTCTCTTACGCGAGAGAGTTTTTACTGAAGATAGGCACCAATCAGATAAAGAAAAACGCGATTTCTTACAAGGGAACGCTTACTTCCGAAGACAGAACGGAAGCTAATTATCTTAACGCTTCGCCCGTACTCGACGGTTATGCTTACATTAAGGAAAACTATAACAACGCCGCAAACTATACGGCGGACGCGGATTTTTACGGCAAATACGTTCTTACGGACGTGACCGTTCGCGATTGCGTTTTTGAAAAAGCCGGGTTGTTCTGCGTGGGAATGGATACCGCGTTCGGCGGGCTTTGCCTCGACGGTTGGGATTGGAGCCAGAATTTCCGTTTCGGCAGCGTTCTCGGTTGGAAAGGCATTGCCGGCACTATGTATCCTTCCGTTTTAAGACTTAAAGGCAACGTTTTGTTCGGTGATTGGAAGGACGTAACCACCGTTAACAGCGATACGCTCATAGAGATGAAAGAAGGTAGTTTCGGCGGCGCGGGAGGAGATAATCTTTCGCAGATATCGAGCATGTTCGATATGAACGTTTCTTCGCTCATTAAGAAGTACTCCGAAACGAGCGACGACGCCGGTTCGATACTCGACAGTCTGAACGGCATTCAATACATCAACGGCGCGATTGCTTATTACGGCGGCGGAAAGAATTACAGCTATGTGGATACTTCCGAACTTATCGAGAAATTCCCGTTCGGAGAGAATTTAAGCGGTACTTTCAGAGATTACAACGTAAGAGTAAGTTTGTTCGGCTCCACCGAACCCATTTATTGCTCGGCGGGCAGAGAGGATTTCCGCTTTAAGGTTTATTGTAATTCGAGCACGTTTAAGTATCAGCATCAGGACGGCGGCGTGGATTATTCGTCTATGCTGTACAAGAAATAATTAAATGCCGATAGGTAAAAACGAGAATATTTTTATATGCGAAAGGCGTTCCTTTTTTCGGGGGACGTCTTTTATAATGAGTTTGAATAGCGTGCGGTTGCGGTGACCGCCGTCAAGTAGGCGGAAGTGAAAAGTTTGCGGACAAAAAAATGCGGACGAGCAATGCTCGCCCATACAAGCGAATGATATAAGACGGAAGAGAAAACGGTTATTTTTCTTTACTTTAATAAAAAATTCGGGTATAATATAAGAATGCTTGAAATTTCAGAAGTTTATAAATCCGGCATAGGAAGAGAGTTGAAGTTGAAAAAGGGAGATAAAATCGTCGCTTTCGACGGGTTTCCCGCGGATGATATTCTGGACTTTCTTTTCTATGACTCGAAAGAGTCGTTTGTCCTGACGGTTTCCGACAAGAAGGGAAACATTACCGACTACGAGATTGAAAAAGACGAGGACGAGTCGCTCGGGGTTAGTTTTGCGGACGACGGGCTTAAAATAAAAACCTGCCACAACAACTGCATTTTTTGCTTTGTGGCGCAGATGCCGTGCGGTATGAGAGATACTCTGTACGTTAAAGACGACGACTACAGGCAGAGTTTTCTGTGCGGAAACTTCGTAACGCTTACGAACCTTACGGACAAAGACGCAGACAGAATAGTGAGATACAAACTTTCGCCGCTGTACGTTTCCGTGCATACGATGAACGGAGAACTGAGAAAAAAGATGATGAACAACCGCTTTGCGGACAGGCTGCCCGGTTTTCTTAAAAGATTTACCGACGCCGGCATTGTGGTGAATACTCAGATAGTTCTCGTGCGAGGGGTAAACGACGGCAAGGAACTCGATTATTCCGCGAGGGAGCTTTTCAAAATGTATCCGAACGTTCAGACTCTCGCGGTGGTTCCGTGCGGAATTACCAAGTACCGCGAAGGGCTTTACAAGATAGACGACGTGACGAAGGACTACTGCGCCGGGGTTATAGATCAGACGGACGCGCTCAATAAGGAGTTCGGCGTAAACTTTATAACGCTTGCCGACGAGTTCTACTTCAAGGCGGAAAGAGAGGTGAAGCCGTATGAGTTTTACGGCGAGTTTCCGCAGATTGAAAACGGCGTGGGCATGACCGCGAAATTTATGAAAGAACTCGACGACGCGCTTGAAAAGAGGGAGTATAACAAGACCTTTCTTCTCATCACCGGAACGAGCGCGGAGCACTTTATAAGGGGCAAGGCGAGGCTTGTGGAAAAATACTGTAAGGGGCTTAAAACGCACGTTATCGGCGTTGTTAACGAGTTCTTCGGGGCTACCGTGAACTGCTCGGGGCTGCTTACCGGCGGCGACGTTATGAGAGCCGTCAACGCGTTTAAAGAACCCTTCGACGAGGTGGTTATCCCCGCGAATATGCTTAAAGAATTCGAGGACGTTTTCCTCGACGGAATGACTCTTAAGGAGCTTGAAGAAAAGACAGGCAAGCATTTCAGAATAACGAGGGGAACGGGCGAAAGTTTCTTTGACACGTTAACCATGGACGAGAACAAATTGAACGAATTGTATCCGCCGAGAGGGGAAGAGTAAAGAGTATACCGAAAGGCGGATAAAAACAAAGAAGATTTATCGATTACATTATAAAAGGAAAAAAATATGGCTAAACCTATTGTGGCGATAGTCGGTCGCCCGAACGTCGGGAAATCGACGCTTTTCAACAAAATAGCAGGCAGAAAGATTTCCATTGTGGAAAACCGCCCCGGAATAACGAGGGACAGGCTCTACGCCGACTGCGAATGGCTCACCAAAAAATTTATTCTTATAGATACGGGCGGACTCGAGCTTAAAAGCGAGGACGAGATGTGGTCGCACATCAAAAAGCAGGCGGACGTGGCAATCGAAACGGCGGACGTTATAGTTTTCGTGTGCGATGGAAAGGCCGGACTTACCGGCTCCGATTACGACGTTGCGGATATGCTTCGCCGTTCGGGCAAGCCTGTGGTGCTTGCGGTAAACAAGCTCGATAATTACTCGCCCGATCTGCTATACGATTTTTACTGCCTCGGGCTCGGGGAGCCGATAGGGGTTTCTGCGGAGCAGTCGCAGGGGATAGGCGATCTTCTGGACGAAGTTTGCGCGTTATTTAAAAGCGACGCGGAAAACGAAGAGGAAGAGGAAGACGTAAAAATCGCCGTAGTGGGTAAGCCGAACGCGGGGAAATCCAGCCTTACGAACAAACTTCTCGGTTACGAGAGGACGATTGTTTCTTCCGTTGCGGGGACTACGAGAGATTCCGTAGACACAAAGCTTTGCTATAAGGGCAAAAATTACACCCTTATCGATACCGCCGGGATAAGAAGAAAGAAAAGCGTGGACGAGGACGTGGAATACTATTCGGTTATACGAGCTCTCGCTTCGATAAGGCGCGCGGACGTGGTTTTCTGCGTGATCGACTCTGCTGCCGGCATTACCGAGCAGGACGTTAAAATATGCGGATACGCGCACGAACAGGGCAAACCCACCGTAATTGTTATGAATAAGTGGGACCTTGTGGAAAAAGACACGAACACGATTAACAAATTCAACGAGAAGCTTAAATGCGACCTCGCGTTTATGGATTACTTCAAAGCAGTGTATATTTCCGCAAAGACCGGGCAGAGGACAGAAAAGCTCTTACCCCTTGCGGACGAGGTTTTGGCGCACGCGAAAACGAGGATTACGACCGGTACGCTGAACGACTTCGTTGCGGATTGCGTTCGCACGACCGAGCCGCCTACAAAGAACGGCAGAAGACTGAAAATTTACTACGCCGTGCAGGACGGAGTTTGTCCGCCGTCGTTCGTTTTCTTCGTGAACGACGAGGAGCTTATGCATTTTTCGTATAAACGCTTTCTTGAAAACAGTCTGAGAAGGTCGTTCGATTTTTCGGGAACGCCGATAAGGCTTTTCGTCAGGTCGAGAAACAAAGACGAGGATTGATTTGTAATGATTGAAAAAAGTTTTTCCGATATATGGTGGCTGCTTATAGTGTTTGCCCTCGTTTCTTATTTTATAGGAAGCGTGAATTTTTCGATAATAATATCGAGGAGCAAAGGTCGGGATATAAGAAACATCGGTAGCGGCAATCCCGGAATGATGAATATGAGCCGCAACTTCGGACTTAAAACGGGCGTTGCGATTTTACTTCTCGATATGGTGAAAGGCGGGCTCCCCACGCTTGTAGGGTACCTTGCGTTTAAGAACTTTTTGCTCGAAAACACCACGTTCGTTTTGTCGGATATGACAAAGTATTTGTGCGGGTTTTTCGCTGTTTTAGGGCACATTTTTCCTTTCTATCTGAAATTCAAAGGGGGAAAAGGCATTGCCGCGACGATAGGCGTTTTTGTTGTGGCGAACCCTATTTACGGCATTATAAGCGGGCTTTGCGGTCTTGCGTTTATTCTGATTACGAGCATGGGCTCGATGGGCTCGCTTATTGCGGTAACTCCGCCCGCGATAGCCGCGGAAATTCATTTTTACGTAACCTACATCTATAACGACAGCGAAGGGTTTATGCCGCCGTCTTCGAACGATATGATGATAGCCATTCTGCTTTCCATTTTCTTCGTTCTCGGCATATGCTGTCTTACCTGGGTTGCGCATTACGCCAACATAGAAAGGCTTATAACGGGCGACGAGCACGTTACGAGCTGGTCGCAGATGATTAAGAATTATAAAAAGAAGCTTAAACAAAAACGCGCGGAAAAAAAGGAAGAAGCAAAGGCGAACGCGGGTTCGGGCGAAACCGCGAATATAAGCGCAAGCGGAAGTGCGAATTTAAACGAGGACGGCTCGGAAACGGGAAGCGAAACTTCGGCAATCGTCTCGGGCGAGGGCAAGTTTGCGGACACGGGTAAAAGCGAGGACAATGGCTCCGGCGAGAAGAGGGACTCGGGCGAGGATAACGACTTGTAAAGCGCGAACGAGGGCTTTGGAAAGTTTGGAGGCGAAACAAACGAGGGCTTCGACAATAAAAATATCGGCAGAAATATGCTTTTTGGCAGGGCGAATAAAGTGTTCGCCTTGTTTTTTTACGATTTTTTGTAATATGGGGGAAACGTGCTTCATAAGCTAAAGTGTATCGAGCCGCGAAATCTTTACCGATTAAGCCGTCGGAAAGTTCGGACGGGCGGAATGCGGCAACCGAGGGAGGTTTTTTATGCAAAGCAACGACATTTACGGCGATATTGCGGAAAGGACGTCGGGCGAGATTTACATCGGAGTCGTAGGTCCCGTAAGAACGGGGAAATCCACGTTCATTTCGAGATTTATGGAAAAGCTTGTTATTCCGGGTATCGGCGGCAAAAACAAAAAACAGGTGGCGACGGACGAATTGCCGCAATCCGCGGCGGGGAGAACCATTATGACTACCGAGCCGAAGTTCGTGCCGGCAAACGCGGCGGAACTTAAATTCGGCAAGGCGCGTGCCAAAGTCCGTCTTATAGACTGCGTGGGGTATCTTGCGGAGGGCGCGGTAGGACACGAGGAGGACGGCGCGCCGAGAATGGTTAAAACGCCGTGGTCGGACGAACTTATGCCGTTCGAAAAGGCGGCGGAACTCGGCACGGAAAAGGTTATTTCCGAACATGCCACAATAGCCGTTCTGATTACTACGGACGGCAGCATATGCGAAATTCCGCGCGCCGATTACGTCAAGCCGGAGGAGAGAGTGGTTAATGAGCTAAAGGCGCTTAACAAGCCGTTTGCGGTGGTTTTAAACTGCGCGGACAGCGAAAGCGACGCGGCGAAAGATTTGGCAAACGAGCTTTCCGAAAAGTATTCGGCGCCCGTTCTGCCTCTCAACGTGCTTAAAATGACGGAGGAAGATATCACCCGCGTCATAGAAAAAGTGCTTATGGAATTCCCCGTAAGAAGGATAGATATAGAACTTCCCGAGTGGATGAGAGTGCTTTCTCCCTCTCACCCCGTAATAGAGGAAATTTTGAAAGAAGTAGCCGAAAACGCGGATAAAACGGCTAAAATGAGCGATTATGCCGTGCTTGAAAACGCTTTTTCGGACAATGAAAACGTTTTTCCGCCGTGCGAAACGACCGCGGATTTGTCTACGGGCGGTTTAAAATACAAAATAGAAGCGAAACCGGACTTTTTCTACCGCGCGATAAGCGAAGAATGCGGTGAAAAGATAGAAAACGAGCTTTCGCTTATGAGTTACGTTAAAGGGCTTAAAGACGCAAAAGCCGCCTATATCAAGCTTAAACAGGCACTTTCCGACGCGCAGGAAACAGGTTACGGGGTGGTTACGCCGTCCGTGGAGGAAATGAAACTGAACGAGCCGGAAGTGGTTAAAAAGAACGGCAGATACGGCGTAAGGCTGAAAGCCGAGGCTCCGAGTTTGCATATAATGAAGGTAGACGTCGAAGCGGAAGTGAGCCCGAGCGTCGCGAGCGAACAACAGGGAGAAGAACTCGTAAATTATCTCCTCTCGGAATTCGAGAACAATCCGAACGGAATCTGGCAGACTAATATGTTCGGCAAACCGCTTTCGTCGCTCGTTCGCGAGAGCATTGCCGGAAAACTCGACGCGATGCCCGTACCTGCAAGAAATAAAATGCGCAAGACTG
Organism: Christensenellaceae bacterium; assembly: GCA_022768945.1. GTDB lineage: Bacteria > Bacillota > Clostridia > Christensenellales > Borkfalkiaceae > RGIG3732. The sequence continues at coordinate 39,632 of JALEKY010000033.1, forward strand.
TTACGCGCATTGTAAACGAGGGCAAGGGCGGAGTGCTGTGCATTCTGATTTAGGGGAATCGGAAACGATTAAAAACGCGAAAGGCGGCGGAAATTTTCCGTCGTTTTTTCGTTCTTGAAAAACGATTTGCGCCTGTGAAAAATATTTGGCGGCGAAGAGAGGAATCCCTAAAAAACTTATTTACAAAAAGGAGTTTTACTGTTATAATATATACATATAGCGATCCTATTCCTTATTACTGACTATTTTTGCGGTAATAAATCGGTTTTTGCCGTGTAAAACGAGCCTTTAGTACTACTTAGTACAATTACGGTCGTTTGCCTTGCAAAAACGTATGCCGCCAAGAGGCGTCTTTTTCGCAAAAACGCTCGCGCCGAAAAGATCGTAGTTTCAGAAGATTTTTAACGAGCGCGAACGAAGCTGTGCTTTACGCACTGCAAGCGAGCGCTCGGAAAAAAGGGCTGAAAAGCCGCCTTTTCGGTAATTAGTGATGAAGAATGGAATCCCTAAGCATATAGTTTGAAAAAATCTGTTTCGGGAGAGAAAAATGAACTGCAATCGTTGTAACAAACAAGGAGCGAAGCCGTATAAGTATAATAACGGCGGAGTTATTACCGACGTTTATTTGTGCGACGATTGTTTTAAGCTTCTTTCTTCTTCGGACGGCGGTCGTCGGCAGACGGAAGGGCGGGCTTTCGGGAGGGAACAGACCGAGGACTCCGTTCCCGTTTCTCCGAGAGGGCGAGGAGGAGCCGATCCTTTGAGTTCTTTGGCTGTCGGGGGTGAAAAAAACCCGGTTCGCGGCGACGGGAGAGTAAGGACGAACGCCGACCTTTCGGCAGACGAAAGAGGGCGCGGCGGAAATTTTGCCCGTAACGCGGAAGTAACCCGGCGCGAAAACGACGAAAGAGTAAACGCGGAAGGACGCGAAGGCGAAAATTCTTCCAAAAAAAGCGAGAGAGCTTCGGACAAAAGCGCGAGCAAAACGCGTTCCGGAAGCATTTTGGGGCTTGAGACGAAATGCCCGACTTGCGGCGCTTCTTTTCAGGAAATCAAGCGCACGGGGTATCTCGGCTGCGCGGATTGTTTTACTTTTTTCAAAAGCAGGCTCGAACCCGTTATAGATAAATTTCAGGGCGGAGTTATTTCGAACAGAGAAAAGAAACAGTTCGAAATGACGGTTATGATGCTCGAACACGAATATATGTCACTTTCCGAGAAGCTCGTGGAGGGGGACTCGGACGGCGCGAGAAGGCGCATGACCGAGATTGAAAAAAGACTTGCGGCGATGGGGGTGAAAGTAGATGTTTAACCCCTATAAATACGCGTTTTGCGCGGTTTCTTCGAGGGTAAGACTTGCGAGGAACCTTGCCGATTTTCCGTTTTCGTCAAAGGCGGGAGGGGGAGCGAACGAGCCGATAATAGAACTTGTTGCGAGGACGTTAAGACCGCTCGGGCAGTTCACGCTTATTAAAATGAGCGAGCTTGACGCGCTTCAGGCGGAGTACTTAAAAGAAAAGTACGTGATAAGTCCGCTTTTAATGCAAAACAGAATTTCGGGGGGCGTAATCGTCAACGAGGACGAAACGCTGTCCGTTATGATTAACGAGGAAGACCACCTTCGCATTCAATGCGTTGCCGGCGGGTTCGATTTGTTCGGCGCGTACGAGAATCTCGTTTTCGTCAGCAATAAGCTTGCGGAAAGAATGAAGTTCGCGTTCGATAGCGATTACAGATACGTTACGGCTTGTCTTACTAACCTCGGTACGGGAATGAGGGCTTCGGTTATGCTTCTTCTCCCCGCGCTTACAAGGAGCGGTAAAATCAAAAAGTATATTTCCGAGATGAAGGCCTTGGGACTTGTAGTCCGCGGGGCGTTCGGTGAGGGAAGCGAGCCGGAGGGGTGTTTGTACCAGATTAGCAACGAGGTTACCCTTGCCTACGACGAGGAGGAAATTCTCGGCATGGTGGATTTCTGCGCGAGTAAGATTTGCGAAGCCGAAATAGCGGAGCGAAACGAGAGGTTTAGAAATAATCCTTTGGAAGTAGAGGACGAGTGCATGCGCGCTTACGCGATTTTAAAGAGCGCGAGGTTGATTTCTTACGAGGAGTTTTTAAGGTTGTACGTTTCGGCGTCGCTCGGAGGATATTACGGGTTTTACAACGTGGACGTGGGGCTGTTGAATAGTTTGCTCGTCAATATGCGGCCTGCCGTGCTCGAATATGTAAAAACCCCCGAAAACAAACAAAAACGCGATGAAATTCGCGCGCAGACGCTGCGCGGAGTATTGTAAAACACGTTCGGTCGGTAGGTGGTGAACGCCGTCAAGCGGGGTTAGGCGAAAAGTTTCTGACATAAAAAACGCGGACGAGCGATGGGCGGTGACCGCCATTCATGCGTGGTAGAGCAGATATAAATTTGCGGGCATAAAAACAGCGGACGAGCGATGGCCACCCCTACGGGCGGAAAAATTAAGGTTCCGGGTAAAAACATAGACACGAGCAAAAAATATAGATAAACAAAAGTAGGGAATATAGTGAAAAGCGGATAACGCACGGAGAATAAATGAATAAAAAGTATACTAAAAACATGCTTAAAGTTATCGACGAGGCGGGAGATATTTCCGCGAAGTTCGGCGTAAGATACGTTGGCAGCGAACAGATTCTGTACGGGCTGCTAAAGGTGTATAACTGCGTGGCTTCGTCGCTTCTTCGCGGCTTTGGCGTAAGCCTTGCCGAATACGAAAGGTATCTTATAAAAACCATACAGTTTTCGAGTCCGCTCGTCGGGCTGACGGCGCGTTGCAAGGAAATGCTTGACGTTACCGAGGAGGTTGCGCGCCGCGCCGGTTGTACGTACATAACAACCGAGCAAGTGCTTTACGCGGTGCTTTGCGAAAGGGATTGCTGCGCGGTTGAAATTCTGTATGCTATGAACGTGGACGTGGACGGGCTTTTTTCGGAAACTTCGAAGACGGTTTTCCCTGCGGGTTCGGGTAAAAAGAATTCTTCGTCGGTATCCGTTATAGAAAAGCACGACGAGTATGACGACGGCTTCCCTTACGGAGAGAACGATTTCGGCGGAGCGGGAAACGACTACGTCGAGAGAGGAGAGTGTTTCGGTGGGAAAAACGACGTCGCGCGTTACGGCGATAACGGAAACGGAGGAGAGAATTTTTACGATAAAAACGAGTCGGGAGGGTTTAACGGAAAGAATGGCGACAAGCAGCCGAGGAATAATCCTCAAAACAAAAAAGCCCCCGATAACGCGGTTAAATCGCTATCTTCCTACGGAATAGATATGACCGAACGGGCTCGTAGCGGCAAGTACGATCCTGTTATCGGCAGAGAAAAAGAAATAGAGAGAATGGCGCAGATACTTCTCCGCCGTACAAAGAACAACCCGATAATCGTAGGAGAACCGGGAGTCGGTAAAAGCGCGGTTGTGGAAGGCTTTGCTCAGGCGATTGCGGACGGAAAGGTGCCGGACGCTTTAAAGGATAAGACGATTTTCTCTCTCGACCTTTCGGGAATGCTTGCCGGCACGAGGTACCGCGGGGATTTCGAGGAAAGGCTTAAAAACGCGGTGAGCGAGGTAAGGCAGAGCGGCAACGTTATAATTTTCATCGACGAGATACACAATCTTATAGGAGCCGGGGCTTCGGGCGACGGGAATTTCGACGCGGCGGATATTTTAAAGCCGATGCTTGCGAGGGGAGAACTTACCGTAATAGGCACCACCACTTACGACGAGTACAGAAAATATATAGAAAAAGACAGCGCGTTCGAAAGGCGGTTTTCGCAGATTACGCTCGAGCCGCCGTCGGTGGACGACGCGATTAAGATTTTATCCGGGCTTAAAGACAGGTACGAAAAGCACCACGGGGTGGTTATAACCGCGGACGCGATTAAAGCGGCTTCCGAGCTTTCGGACAGATATATAACGGACAGATTTCTGCCGGATAAGGCAATAGATCTTATAGACGAAGCCGCTTCCAAAGAGAAGATAGCCGCTTCGAGAGAGCGTAGACCTTGCAGACCTATCGGCAGAGAAGACATAGCAAAGGTCGTTTACGATTGGACTAAAATACCCGTAACCACGCTTACGACGGACGAAAAACAGAGAATTTTGCAGCTCGAAAGTATTTTGCACGAGAGGGTTATCGGGCAGAACGAAGCCGTTTCGGCGGTTTCGAGGGCTATAAGAAGGAGTCGTTCGGGGCTCGGAGAAAAGGGCAAACCGTCCGGTTCGTTCATTTTCGCGGGACCTACGGGCGTGGGTAAAACGGAGCTTTCCAAGGCGATTGCCGAGGCGTTGTTCGGCGGCGAAAACGACCTTATTCGCATAGATATGTCCGAATATATGGAGAAGCATTCGGTTTCAAAGCTCATCGGTTCGCCCCCGGGATACGTGGGGTTCGACGAGGAAGGTCAGCTTACCGAAAAAGTCAGACGAAAACCGTACTCGGTCGTTTTGTTCGACGAGATAGAAAAAGCGCATGAGGATATTTTCAACCTTCTGCTTCAGGTTCTCGACGAGGGCAGGCTGACGGATTCAAAGGGGAGAACGGTCAATTTCAGAAACACCGTAATCATATTGACTTCTAACGTAGGGGCGGCGACGCAGGATAAAAAATCGAGGCTGGGTTTCGTTTCTTCGGACAAAGACGACGCGTTCGGTTACGAGGAAATGAGAGAAAATATTCTTTCCGGACTGAGAAAGAAATTTAAACCCGAGTTTTTAAACAGAGTGGACGACATAATATGCTTCCACCGTCTGACGAAGGAAGAATGCAAGAAAATTGCGGAAATTCAGATAAACAAACTTAAGGCAAAACTTAAAGAGAAAAATATTTCGCTTACCGTTTCGCCTGCGGCTATGGACGCTGTGCTTGCGGAAGGTTACAGCGAAGAATACGGCGCGAGAAGCCTTAAAAGAACTGTCGAAAAAGAGCTTTCGGACAAAATCAGCACCGCGCTTATTACCGGAGAGCTTTGCGAAAACAGCAACGTGACGGTCGGATATGCGGACGGACAGTTCAGGTTCGTAAAATCGAGATACTGAAAACGGCTTAAAGGCGGGATAACGGCTTAGCCGGCAGTAAAAAAAGCCTCGAAAGAGAGAAAATTACTCAGTCCGGAGGCAATGAAAAACGAAGGTATGCGTTTTTTTCGAAAATATAAACAGAATGGCTTTCGGAACTATCGTTTTTTAGTCCGAAATCGCCGTTTTTTAACATTTGCGTAACAAAAATGCGTTACACTATATATTAAAAAGGAGAATCACTATGCGTATTGAAACTGTATGTAAAAACTATCAGATGAGCGAAAAACTTAACGACATCATCGTAAAGAAAGTCAACAAATTCGATAAGTATTTCGACGAGGATACCCGTTGCAAAATTTGCCTTAAAAAAGAGGGCAAACAGTGCAAAATGGAAATCCAGATGGACTACAAGAACGATTTCTTGCGCGCTCAGGCTTACGCCGAAAATTTCTACGACGCGCTCGATATAGTTCTTCCCAAAATCGAAAGCCAGATTTACAAGCACCGCACGAAACTCGAAAAAAAACTGAAATCGGGAGCTTTCCAGGAAAAGTATATTTACGCGGACGGCAGCGAACCCGAACCGAAACTCGTGAAAACAAAACGCTTCGAAATGAAGCCGATGGGCGTTCAGGAGGCAATAGAAGAGTTCGGGCTTGTAGGTCACTCGTTCTACGTGTTCCTCGACGAGGCTACGAATACCGTTAAGGTTCTGTATCTGAGAGACGACGGCAACGTGGGACTTATCGATCCCGTAGTCTGATTTTATAAAAAACCGCGGCGTTCGTTCTTCGTCGGATAGACGGCATAGGGAAAGGCAAAACGGCAAAAATTAAGGCAATATATGCAAAAATTCGAAATAGGGGTTTCGACCGCCTCGCTGTTTAAAAGAATGTACAACGAAGAAGCCGTCGGTTTTTTAAACTCGATAGGCATTCCCGTGTGCGAGGTGTTTTTAGGTACTTACAGAGAGTATACCGACGGTTTTGCGAAACTTCTCAAACAAAACAAAGGAGATTTGCTCGTGCATTCGGTGCATACGCTCAATACTCATTTCGAGCCTCAACTGTTTTCGGCTAATCCGAGGGCTCTCGAAGACGCGTACGACATAGCGCGCGGAGTGCTTTCCGCCGCGAAAATTCTCGGGGCGAAGTATTACACGTTCCACGGCGTGGCAAGGGTGAAAAGGAAGATCGCTTATACCGACTTCAAGAGGATAGGCGGATTGTTTACTGCTCTTTGCGACGAGTGTGAGAAGTACGGCGTTACGCTCGCCCTCGAAAACGTGGAATGGGCATATTACAACCACCCGTCGTTTTTCTCGTCGGTTAAAAAGTTCTGCCCTAAGCTCAAAGGCACTCTCGACATAAAGCAGGCGAGGGACGCTGGCGAAGGGTACGTTCCATACCTCGAGGAAATGGGCGAGGATATAGTGACCGTTCATCTTTCGGACGTAGACGAAAACGGAAAGCTTTGTTTGCCCGGCAAGGGAACTTTCGATTTTAAAGAGCTGTTTTCCCGCCTTATAGACAAGGGCTTTTCGGGCGCGGCGCTCATAGAGGTTTATAACGAAAATTACGATAAAAACGAGGAGCTGAAGGATTCTTACGAGTATCTTTCGGACGTTCTCGAAAGCGTAAGGTGAGAGAAAAGGCACGGAGAAGTCGTCTGTCGCAAAGACGCGACAAAATCGCCTTTTGAGATTTAAAAAGCAAAAAAACATAGCCGAAGCGGGGTTACCGACAAGGCGTTTTCAACAGAAATATTAAGGAGAAATTATTACAATGGGTTTCAGGTACAACAACAGAAAGTGGAAAGATTCCATGCGTTTAAGACTCGATTATAACAATATGATGACCGATTTCGTCGGCACGCGCGAGGGCTTTACGAAAAAGGAAATTCGCGATAATATGTCGATTGTCGATACGGCGTATAATCTCGTTCAGCTTAAACGCGGCAGAAATATGATGGGTTGGAGCGAACTTCCGTACAATCAGGAAGAAATTCTCGACGACGTTATTCAGACGGCGAAAGCGGTGAGAAAGTCCTGCGATTATTTCGTAGTTCTCGGCATCGGCGGTTCGGCTCTCGGACCTATGGCGGTATTCCAGGCGCTTTGCCATTTGCATCACAACGAACTTCCCAAGAGCAAGCGTCGCGCGCCCAAGTTCTATGTGGAAGATAACGTGGATCCCGAAAGAATGGCGGCTCTTCTCGACGTGATCGATCCCGAAAAGACCGTTTTCAACGTTATAACGAAGAGCGGCGCTACGAGCGAAACTATGGCTCAGTACCTCATCATTATGAATATGCTCAAGGAAAAACTCGGTGAGAACGCGGCGAGCCACGTTATCGCGACGACTTCCGAAAGCAAGGGCAACCTTATCAAAATAGCAAGGGAAGAGAACCTTAAAACCTTCTATATTCCCGACGGCGTAGGCGGAAGATTTTCCGAACTCTCGCCCGTAGGTTTGTTCCCTGCGGCGGTTCTCGGCATAGACGTAAAAGAAATGATTGCCGGCGCGGCTTATATGGACAAGGTTTGCAAAAACGAAAAAGTATTCAAAAACCCCGCGCTTCTTCTCGCTACGTTCCAATACCTCGCGATGAAGAGAGGCAAAAACATTTCCGTTATGATGCCGTATGCTGACGGTCTTAAACTCATTGCGGACTGGTATTGCCAGCTTTGGGCGGAAAGTCTCGGCAAGGCGAACGACAACGCCGGCAACAAGATTTACAGCGGACAAACCCCCGTTAAAGCTCTCGGCGTTACCGATCAGCACTCGCAGGTTCAGCTTTACACCGAAGGACCTTTCGACAAGGTTACTACCTTCCTCGCGGTGGATAACTACAGAAAAGAAGTTACCATTTCCGAGGGTTGCAGAGATATTCCCGACGTGGCTTTCCTTTGCGGACACACTATGAACGAACTTATTCAAGCAGAAAGACAGGCTACCGAATACGCTCTTACCAAGGCTAAAAGACTTAACCACACGATTTATTTGCCCGAAATCAATCCGTTTACGATCGGTGAACTTCTGTTCCTCTTCGAAATGCAGACGGCTTACTGCGGAGAAATGCTCAAGCTTAACACCTATGATCAGCCGGGTGTTGAAGCGGGCAAGCAGGCTACGTTCGCGCTTCTCGGCAAACGCGGCTACGAGGACAAGAAAGAAGAACTCGAAAACGCTACCAAGAAGAGAGAAGATTTTACTATCGCTTAAAAAAAATAATACTATGACGTGCGCCGCGGAATTTTTCCGCGGCGCACATTTTTTTGCGCTTTTACTAAGACGCGTTTTTGTAGGGAAGAGAGGACGGAGAATCGACAAAAACCCCGTTTTTCGCACAATATCGTATAGTTTTATGTATACGAAAGGTGGTATTATGTCAGCGTTAGGTAGTTGATAACGTCGGAACCTGCGAAAAGTGCCGGCTTAACTCTTTTTTGACCGCTCTGGTACAAAAGCGCGTTCGGACGTCATTACTGCAGGAGAAGAGGCGGAGTTTAAACATCACGCTTATCGGTCGGGTGCGGGGATAATAAAACGAAAGTTTATGGTTCGGGGAAAATGAAATGGAAGTTTACGTAGAGTGCGTTCTTTTGGAAAATCTGCTTATAGATTATATGCTCGTTTCGGGCGCGGGGCTTATTGCGAGGAAGAGGAACAGTCGGCTCCGTTGTGCGGTTTCGGCAACTTTCGGCGGGATTTTTTCCGTGCTGTTCCCTATTTTCGGGCTTGACGGGGTAATAGCGTTTCTTTTAAAAATCGCGGCGGGGGTAATAATGCTTTTTATCGCGTTCGATTTTAAAAACTTCGGGGAGGTCGTTTACTGCTTTCTTTTCTTTCTGCTTTTGACGTACGCTTCGGGCGGGGCGATAATCGGCGGTTGCATATTGTTCGGAGGGGATTATTCTTTTTCTGGCGGCGGACTTAGTTATTCTTCCGGGAGCGTAGTTCCGTACGGAATAATCGTTTCGGGTGCGTTCGTCGTTTCGGAAACGGTTGTTCGGGTAATGAAAAAAGCGTCGAAAAAGCGCGATTTAGAGGACTTTTACAGAGGAGTTATGATTATCGACGGGCAAAATTCAACGCCGCTCATGAACGGTTTTATAGATACCGGCAACAAACTTTACGACGATAAAAGCGGTGCGCCCGTTGCAGTGATTTCTTCCGAAAAGGCGGACGAGCTTATATTTTCGGGCGTATTGTCGCTAAGCGGAGCGAGATACCAGACGGTCAGGACGGTTTCGGGCGAGGGGAAAATTTTACTGTTTCGCGTTTCCGTTCTCGTGATATATTCGGGAGATAAGAGGAATATAATAGATAATGCGACGATAGGGGTAGGCGGAAAAATAGCGGACGGGGTGGACGTGCTTATTCCCGCCGCGATGAGCGTATTTTAGTCGGAGGGGCTGTGTATGAAGATTTTGGATTTTTTGAAAAGAATTTTATCGTTCAAGGGATTTAAAGAGCCGTGCGGCGTGGATTACATATGCGGCAGCGAAGCTCTTCCGACGCCGTTTTCCGGCGAAGAAGAACAAAGACTTCTCGACGCGATGGAGCGTGGCGACGAAAATGCCGGGCAGTCGCTCATCGAACATAATCTCAGGCTTGTCGTTTACATAGCGCGCAAGTTCGATAACACCGGCGTGGATACCGAAGACCTCGTTTCCGTCGGGACGATCGGGCTTATTAAGGCTGTAAGGTCGTTCAACGCCGAAAAGAAAATCAAGCTTGCAACGTACGCTTCACGCTGTATCGAAAACGAAATTCTGATGTATTTGAGGAGGGTTTCGAAGCTGAAAGTCGAGGTTTCTTTCGACGAGCCGCTGAATGTCGACCGCGACGGCAACGAGCTTCTTTTATCGGACGTTATCGGTACGGACGGCGATTACGTTTTCAAGAACATCGAAAAAGGGGTGGAAAGAGAACTTTTGTACGACGCGCTCAGACGGCTCAGCGTAAGGGAAAGAAAAATAATGGTGCTTCGCTTCGGACTTGCCGGCGGCGACGAACTTACGCAAAAAGAGGTCGCGGACCTGCTCGGAATTTCGCAATCTTACATTTCGAGGCTCGAAAAGAAAATAGTTTCGAGGCTGAAAAAAGAGTTTACGAAAATGGAATGATCGCTTCGATATAAACTCCGGCGAATAAATATTTTTTAATAGCGCATAATTGCTTGTAACCCGTCGGGGCTAACCGAAAAACAGTAGACTTGAGCCCGTACGAAAACGTACATAGAAGAATTTAAATTCTTCACGGAGGGCGTATGAGTTACAAAGTTGAAATAAGCGGATTGGATACTTCGGGCTTGCCGAAAATCACCGCGGCGGAATCGCAGGAGCTTCTTTTGAAAATCAAAAACGGAGACGAGGCTGCGAGAGAAAAGTTTATTCTTTCTAATATGCGGCTGGTTTTGTCGATAGTCCGCAGATTTTCTACAGGCAAAGCGTGTTGCGACGACGTGTTTCAGGCGGGGTGCGTGGGGCTTATCAAAGCTATTAACAATTTTAACGTGTCGCTCGGGCTGTGTTTCAGCACGTACGCCGTGCCGCTGATTATAGGCGAAATAAAAAGATTTTTGCGCGGCGGCAATTCGCTGAGAATTTCGCGGAGCATAAGGGATACCGCGTACAGAGTTCTGAAGGCGCGCGAACAGATAGAGGCTGAGGACAGAGAAGCTACAAATTGCGAAATAGCGGCTAAACTCGGCATTGACGAAAAAGACGTGGTTTACGCGCTTGACGCGATTTCCGATCCCGTTTCGCTGTTCGATCCTGTGTTTTCGAAGGCGGGCGACACGTTGCTTGTTATGGATCAGCTCGGGGACGATAAGAACACCGAGGAAAAATGGGCGGAGTGCGTTGCGCTTACGTCTGCGCTCGAAACGTTGGACGACAGAGAAAAAACCATTTTGCGGTTAAGATACTACGAGGGAAGAACTCAAACGGAAATTTCCGAATGCGTGGGGCTTAGTCAGGCGCAGATTTCCAGACTTGAGAAAAACGCCCTTTCTTCGGTTAAAAAATTGATGTCTTAGAATAGTAAAAAGGAATGCGTTTGAAGACGGTATAAATACAAAAGCCACGTAAAACAAACATTATCGGCATAAAAGCGGGCGGTGAGTGCCATTACGTGGGGGATGATTCGAATTTATCCGTCCGCAGATACGTAAAAAATCTAATCAAAAAATGTGCACCTGAATTTTGATTAAAAACATAATATAAGAGCTGTATGTTTATATTTAAAAGTTTTCAAAAATTTTCAAAATGTGTAGGTTTGTCAAACATATGAGACAGATTTTGGAAAAAATCAATTATGTATAAGTCCGAGATTTAAGTAGTCTGAGGGAATCCGTTTTTTGGATTCCCTCTTTGCTATTTATTAGGTAACGGTTGAGGAGTCAATTTGAATGTATGAGGCTCTGTTTCTTTTCGCTGTATTGCACATTGAAGCATTTTAACAGCACTTTGTACTTTCAAATCAGAAGGAAGATAAATTGGTGTTAATTGCTCTGAAGGTAATAAAATGTCTTTAGGCGGTTACCTCCCGTCGAGAGTTTTTGGTTTTAATAATTTGTTGGTTTTCGTTCTGCCTCTTTACCTTGTTCTTGATGTTTCGGTATCTCTATACGGATACTGTTGGATATATTATAGCACAAAAATTTTATTTTTTCAAGTTTTAACGCGCTATGTTATATGCAATATATAAAAATCATCTCTTTATTCTGTTTTGAAGCATTTTGTCGTCACTTTTTCAGGTAATTTATCACTCTTTTTCTGTTTAATTTTAACTTGTCCGTTTCAGCGCGTCCGCTTTTTGTTTTTGTTCTCCCTATGGAACATAAACCTTTCAGTTTCCGTTGATTGCGTTATCGTCCGTTTTTCTCGCCATTATTTCTTTACCCGAAGCATCCAGCAGGAAAGAGTATGTTTTTTCTCGGTGACGAAACCGACGTACCGGTAGGCCTCCCCGTTCTCGCAAAGAATTCTTATAAGGAATTCTCCGTTCGCGTCGTTCGGTTCGTGGTTTTCAGCTCTTTTTTGACCGTTTCGAGCGGGGCGGAATAATCCGAGGCTCCTTCCGGAACGGAGGATTTCATAGTTGTTTCTCCGCTCTTTTTCCCCGTGATTTTTATGGCGAAGCTTTCTTTCGGCAATGTTTCCACCGGAATTTCCGCCTTTAAAATATTTTCCGCGCGTTGCTCTAAAAGGGAGGAATATTCCTTGTCCTCTATAGTTATAGAAGCGGAATAAGTGCCGTTTATCGCACTTAAAGTGCATATTTTTAGAATTAAGACGTTTGCTCTTTCGCCCGCTTTGCCGTCGGGCGTCAACGGGATTTCGCGGCTTTCGGCAAAAGCCGTTATTAAAAATTCGTCCGTTTCCGCGCCGAAAATATCATAGCGGATCTGACCTATGTTTTTGCAGTCGTCTTTGTCGGCGCAGGCCGAGCCGAAACAAAACAGAGAAAGTATTGAAAAAAAACACTAAGATTAAAACGAGAACGTTTCTTTTCATAAAAACCTCCATATAAGGCAGGGAAGCATCGGACATATATTTCGCAAGAAAATATACCCGCTCCCTCGTCTACAATATTTTCTATTCACGAGGGGCGGCTATTATGAAAAAGCTTTAGAAACTACGGATTTTAGAGATGAGATATGTTTGCTCGATTGTTTCCGTTCGGCGGATCGA
>JALEKY010000006.1 GCA_022768945.1 Christensenellaceae bacterium
GCGGTTTTTTTGTATAAAGAAAACCACGCGATAGTCGCGTGGTTCAGTAAAGGTTAACCGATGAAAAGGAATCTCCTTTGTGGTATAATAAATCTGATCTGCCGGTCAGTGACAATTTATCCCGTGTACTTCCGATTTTTACTGTGCTACAACGGGGTAACGAAAGGCAAAAATATGGAGTAATAGAAGATAGTAATAAAAAAGCCGAGCGATCTTATTCGCCCGGCAATGTGTTTCGTGTGTATTCATTTTTTAATTCTGATACCGAAAAAGTCGTTAAAAAAGAATAATACGAACTCCGAATTGTTCTCGGTGTTCGTATTATTCACTCTTGGCGGAAGCGGTGGGATTCGAACCCACGATACCTTGCGGTATACCTGATTTCGAGTCAGGGCCGTTATGACCACTTCGATACACTTCCAATCCGAATGCTAAATTATTTTACCACATTACTCGGAAATATCAAAGCGTTTTTAAGGCGTTTTGCAAAATTTCTTGTAAAAATATAGTATTACGCCCAAACGTTTTTTTGCATGCAGATAAAAAATTCGCTCGTCCTTGTTAAATCGGTTCGCCTATAGCGCAATTTATAGTAGTCCAAATTTCGTCCATTCTGCCTTCCGATCTATAACTGAAAAAAGAATTGTCACCGATAATAAGGTGGTCCTGAAGTCTGACGTTCTGAATGCCCAAACTTATAGCAATCTTTTTAGTCGAAATATCGTCGTATTCGGACGGATAAACCGAGCCGCTCGGGTGATTGTGCGCTATAATCGCGTAGGCAGGGGAGAGCTCGCAAACTTTCAGCATTATTTCGGACAAATTGATGTTTACCTCCGTCTGTAGATTTTGACTGTAAAGCGTTCTGTCGAGAACTTTTCCGTCCTTTGCGAGAAGAAGCATTGCGAATTTTTCGGTTTTTAAGCCGACGAACATCGTTCTGAAAAAAGCCGCCGCGTCCTGAATGTTCGAAATGGTATAGTAAGTTTCCTTATTCATCGCGTCGTTCATAATTTTACCGAAAATCTTAAATAAAACGACGCTTTTCTTGCCCATGCCCTTGACGTGCATAAGCGCTGCCGCAGGCGCTTCGATTACGCCGCGGACGCTGCCGTAAATATCAATCAATTCTTTTGCGATCGGCTTTACGTCCATTCTCGCTATCGAATAACAAAGAAGAAGCTCTACCGTTTCTACGTCCGTAAGCGTGGGATCGCACTCCAAAAATCGTGTATATAATCTTTCTCTGTGACCTTCGTGCATCTTTTTAGCTCTTGATAAATAAGTTTGTATATATTTTAGCATATAAAGGGAGAAATACGCAAAGATTTTCGATAATGTTTTCAAAAAAATTATGATTTTTCCGTTTTTAGTCGACGTTTCGGCGTTATGTCGTACGGTTTTGTCAAAAAAAAATTCCGCGGCAACATTCTAAAACACATATGTTATTTAGATATAAATTTCACTTATTTTTCACACGCGACTTTTAGTCGAAATCGCTTGACGAAAGAGCGTTTTTCTAATACAATCATTACAATCGAAAACGGGGAACAACCTGGTTATATTTCGCGACTTCGTTTCCTTAAACAACGAAAAATTCTTTTAATCGTATGGTTTTTCAACAGAAAACGTCGGTCGTGCGGATTTCTGAAAAAGTTAGATAGCTCAATATATTGTGGTCTGAAAAAAATTTCACACAAAATGTTGTGCTTTTTTCTTGTCAAAAATAAATTGTTGTGTTACAATATCTAAGCACACCGAATCGGGCGGAAAACGTCCGGATAAAAAGAATAGATTTTAAAAGGGAGGCAGTAAATGTATAAAGTAAAGAAAAGGGACGGATCTTCTTCTGAATTCGATTTATCGAAAATCAAACTTGCGATGATAAAAGCGTTTGACGCGAGCAACGTTCATTATCACAAAGACGTTATAGACGCAATGGCTTTGAAAGTCACAGCCGATTTCGAACCGAAAATCAAAGACGGTTACGTTACCGTAGAAGACATACAGGACAGCGTTGAAGTTGTTCTCATTCAGTCGGGTTACGTTAACGTTGCGAAAAATTACATTCTTTACAGAAAATCGCACGAAACGATAAGAGAGATTAAAGAAACCATTCTCGACTACAAACAGGTAGTAGACTCTTACGTTAAGCTCGAAGACTGGAGAGTAAAGGAAAATTCCACCGTTACGTATTCCGTAGGCGGACTTATTTTGTCCAACTCCGGCGCAATCACTGCTAACTACTGGCTCAGCGAAGTTTACGATGAGGAAATCGCTCAGGCGCATAAGAACGCGGATATTCATATTCACGATCTTTCCATGCTTACCGGTTACTGCGCAGGCTGGTCGCTTAAACAACTTATAAAAGAAGGATTGGGCGGAATTCCCGGCAAAATCACTTCTTCTCCCGCGGCGCATCTTTCCACGCTCTGCAACCAGATGGTAAACTTCCTCGGAATAATGCAGAACGAATGGGCGGGCGCGCAGGCGTTCTCGTCTTTCGATACTTATCTCGCGCCTTTCGTTAAGGTCGATCATCTTACTTATAAAGAAGTTAAACAGTGCATTCAGTCGTTCATTTACGGCGTAAACACTCCGTCGAGATGGGGTACTCAGGCGCCGTTCACGAATATCACTCTCGATTGGGTTGTTCCCGGCGACCTTGCCGAAATCAACGCTATCGTCGGCGGCAAGGAAATGGACTTCAAATATAAAGACTGCGTAGAGGAAATGGCTCTCGTAAACAAAGCCTTTATTGAAATAATGATAGAGGGCGACGCTAACGGCAGAGGTTTCCAATACCCGATTCCTACCTACTCGATTACTAAGAACTTCGATTGGTCGGAAACCGAAAACAATAAACTTCTTTTCGAAATGACCGCTAAATACGGCACTCCGTATTTCAGCAACTATATAAACAGCGATATGGAACCGAGCGACGTAAGAAGTATGTGCTGCAGACTTCGTCTCGATCTTCGCGAACTCCGTAAAAAGTCCGGCGGCTTCTTCGGCAGCGGCGAAAGCACCGGTTCTGTCGGCGTTGTAACTATCAATATGCCGAGAATCGCTTATCTTTCCAAGGACGAAAGCGAATTCTTCCATCGTCTGGACAAGCTTATGGATATTTCCGCGCGTTCTCTTAAAATCAAGAGAAACGTTATAAGCAAACTTCTCGAAGCCGGCTTGTATCCTTATACCAAGAGATACCTCGGCACGTTCAACAATCACTTCTCTACCATCGGTCTTGTCGGTATGAACGAAGCGTGCCTCAACGCAGCCTGGATAAGAAAGGACCTCACGCAGAAAGAAGCTCAGCAGTTCACTATAAAAGTTCTCAATCATATGAGAAGCCGTCTTTCCGATTATCAGGAACTTTACGGTGACCTTTACAACCTCGAAGCTACACCCGCCGAATCGACCACTTACAGACTTGCAAAACACGACGTAAAGAAGTATCCCGGAATTATCACGGCGGCTAAAGAGGGACAGGCTCCGTTCTACACGAACAGCTCGCACCTCCCCGTAGGCTATACGGACGACGTTTTCAGCGCGCTCGATATTCAGGACGAACTTCAGACTCTTTACACATCCGGTACCGTTTTCCACGCGTTCTTAGGTCAGAAGCTCCCCGATTGGAAGTCGGCGGCTACGCTCGTAAGAAAGATTGCGGAAAACTACAAACTGCCTTATTACACTATTTCGCCCACGTACTCGGTATGTCAGGAACACGGATATATCGCCGGCGAGCATTTCACTTGTCCCAAGTGCGGCAGAGCGAGCGAGGTTTACAGCCGTATTACCGGATATTACAGACCTGTTCAGAACTGGAACGACGGTAAGACGAGCGAATTCAAGCAGAGAAAGGTTTACGACGTAGCTCATTCGGTTCTTCACGAAGGCAGAATGAATAAGGAAGAAAAAGCGGAAGTAAAGGAAAATTGCCAGGACAAACCGGCGGAAAATCTTTTATTTACGAGAAAGACTTGCCCGAACTGCAAGACTTCTAAAATTCTTCTCGATAAGGCAGGTATAAAATACGTTGCGATAGACGCGGAAGAGCAGAAAGACGTAACGCTTAAATACGGCGTAACCAACGCTCCCACGTTATTGGTACCCACGGGTAGCGGATATGAAGTTTACGATAACGTAAGCAAAATCAAAAAGTACGTAGAGGATCAAAAGAACTGATATGACCGACGTTATAGTTATCGGCGGAGGAATTGCAGGAATGACCGCGGCTCTTAACTGCTTAAGGGGAGGCAAAAGCGTGCTTCTCCTTGAAAAAGAGAGCTTCGGCGGACAGATAGCAAACTCTCCGAGAGTTGAAAATTATCCTTCGTTCAAACAGATTTCCGGACTCGAACTCGCGGATAAAATCTTCGATCAGATTTCTGAGCTCGGAGTCGAATTCGATATAGACAAAGTTACCGGGATAGTAAAAAACGGAGAGAAAGACTTTACCGTAAAAACCGAGTATTCCGAACACAAATGCAAAGCGGTAATCATCGCGTGCGGCGTAAAACATCGCAAGCTGAACGTAGCGGGCGAAGAAAAATTTACGGGTAAAGGCGTTTACTACTGCGCGGTATGCGACGGCGCGTTCTATAAAGATCAAGAGGTAACGCTCGTAGGCGACGCGAATAGCGCGCTTCAGTACGCGCTTCTCCTTTCAAACTATTGCTCGAAAGTAAAAATGGTTACCATGTTCGACCGTTTCTTCGGAGATAAGGCGTTACAGGACGCTGTTCTCGCGCGCGACAATATAGAAGTAATTCACGGCTACGTTACGGAAAAGGTTCTCGGAGACGAGAAATTCGAGGGCGTTTTGCTCAAAGAAACTAAAGGCGAAAACAGACTTGAAATTAAAAATTCGGCTCTGTTCGTGGCAATCGGTCAGGTTTCGGATAACGAGGTTTTCTCGGGCGTTTGCAAGCTCGACAAAGACGGCTTTATCGTTTCGGGAGAAGAATGCTTCTCGGGGACGGACGGCGTTTTCGTCGCGGGGGATTGCAGAACAAAGAAAATTCGTTCGCTCTGCACGGCTTCTTCGGACGGTATAATCGCGGCATTGTCGGCGGTAAGCTATCTCGACAGAAAGTAAACTGTCCTAAAAACAAATATATTACAATGCGGGCGCGTAAATGTTTTTACGCGCTCGTTTAAACGGAAAAATATGATTTTCGCAGGAATAGAAAAAATATCGCTCGTCGATTATAAAGATTATTTAACGTGCGTGGTTTTTACGCCCGGTTGCAATTTTCGTTGTCCTTTCTGCCAGAATTCCTCGCTCGTGACTTCCAAAGGTTCGGCGGAAATAGACGAAGAGGAAGTTTTAGAGTATCTCGAAAAGAAGAAAAAACTTCTCGACGCGTTCGGAATTACCGGCGGCGAACCGACTTTGCACAAGGGGATAGAGAGGGTTTACGAGAGAGTTAAAGAGCTCGGGTTAAAAACAAAACTCGACACGAACGGAACGAACCCCGAACTCGTAAGAAGGCTGATAGACAGAAAACTCGTCGATTACGTCGCCATGGACATAAAAAACTCTTTCGACGACTATCTGCCGATAATAGGCATGAAGAATTTCGATTTGACTCCCGTAAAAGAAACGGCGGCGCTGCTCCTCGAGAATAAAACGGAATATGAATTCCGCACCACTCTCGTTAAGGAATTCCATACGGAAAGAAACATAGAGCAGATAGGCAAAGACCTTAAAGGGGCGGAAAAATTCTTTTTCCAGAAGTTTGCGGATAAGGGAACGTGTCTCGAAGAAGGCTTGCATGCATGCTCGGACGAGCAGACCGAAGAGTTTATAAAAATCCTTTCGAAGTACGTAAAGTTCGTTGGGAAAAGAGGTTTCGACTGATTAGATTTATCTCGATTCTTATAATATCAATATTTATAAAGAGATTTACGAGGCGGAAAAGCAACGAATTTTCCCCCTCGTAAATTTTTTTTGAAATTTTTTATTTTTTTGTCAAAAACTCTTGACAAGATAAAAAACGGGGTGTATAATTTAGACAAAATTAGCAGTCGAGGTGATTGAGTGCTAACAAATAATATCCTGATTTGCTAAACAAGGAGGCGAGGAAAGGTATGAAACTTTCCGAAAGGAAAAAGAAAATATTGCAGATAGTCGTCGACGACTATATAGACACTGCAATGCCCGTTTCCTCAAGCAGTATAGCGAATAAATATCTGACGGATATAAGCTCGGCAACAGTGAGGAGCGAACTCAGCGCGCTCGAAGAACTCGGGTTCCTGACGCAGCTGCACACGTCGAGCGGAAGAATTCCGTCGCCGGAAGCTTATAAACTTTACGTAAGCGAGCTTATGGTAAAGGATAAACTTTCCGTGAAAGAACTAAACTATATAAAAAGAATATTTACCGAGAAATCGGGCAATATAGAACACGTTATCAAGAACGCCGTAAAAGTTATTTCGGAGCTTACGAATTACACGTCGATAGGCGTGCCCGCCACGGGTGCGGACGAAAAGATAGAGGTAATAAAGCTCGTAAGATTTAAACCTACGGCAACTCTTGTAATAATCGTAACGCAGTCGAGATTGTATAAAGACAACTTTATTCAGATTTCGGAAGACGTTACGGACAAACAGGTGGAAAGTTATTCGGAGATGCTTTCGAAGATACTCGTAGGAAAAACCCTTAACGAAGTCGCAAACTCGGGCGAAGAGCTTATAAACGAGTTTAACGATTACAGGGACGTTTTCTATAAGGTTATCGAAGCGCTCAAGGAATATGTATCCGAAAGCGAAGAAGTCGTTATGGAAGGCAAAGAAAAGATATTGCAGCATCCGGAATATGCGGACGTCGACAATATCAAAAAGTTCTTGTCTGTTGTTTCGAGCAACGACAGAATAGCCGATATAATGACGAGCGAAAACGGAAAAGAATTGAAGCTTAACGTTCAGATCGGTTCGAAAGAAGAAGGAAGCTGCGTGCCGGACGGTTGTTCGGTAGTTTCAGCGACGTATTCTGTAAACGGTCAGAAGCTCGGAACATACGGCGTTATAGGTCCTTCGAGAATGGACTATCAAAAAGTCGTATCCGTCCTCGAGAACGTAGGCAAAATTCTCGAAAGCATACTTTCCGGTAAATAAGCGAGGTGATTTAAGTGTCCAAGAACAAACATAACAATGCTTACTTAAACGAGGAAGCGGAAAACGAAAAAACCGAAAACGAACTCGAGGACGAAACGGTCGACGAGGTTTGCGACGAGTTCGTGAACGAAACTTCGGAGCTTAAGAAAGAAAACGAGGACTTAAAAAAGAAAATAGAAGAGCTTACGAAACAGTCGGACGACTACAAAGACAAGTGGTACAGAACGGCTGCGGAGTTCGAAAACTTCAAAAAACGCAATAACGAAACCCGTAAAAACGCTTACGAAGAGGGCAAAGCCGATACGATAAAAAAGATTTTATTCGTAGGAGATACGGTTGAGCGAGCTCTTTCGTACGGACTTGATGAGAAAACCGAGGAAGGTATAAAATTGATTCTCCGTCAATACGGCGAAGTTCTTACCAATCTCGGACTTGAAGAAATCAATCCGATAGGCGAAAAATTCGATCCCGCCGTTTCGGAGGCAATCTTTACAAAAGATGCCGAAGAAGGTCAGGAAAGCGGCACCGTCGAACAGGTTTTCTTAAAAGGCTACAAACTGGGCGGAAAAATCATAAGATACGCTCAGGTAGTAGTTATCAAATAAAAAAAATTTTTCTATAAAGGAGTGTAAATATTATGAGTAAAATTATCGGTATAGATTTAGGTACAACTAATTCCTGCGTAGCAGTTATGGAAGGCGGCGAACCCGTTGTTATAACTAATGCTGAAGGCTCCAGAACGACTCCGTCGGTAGTAGCTTTCCAAAAGGACGGCGAAAGACTTGTCGGTCAGGTAGCAAAACGTCAGGCTGTTGCAAACAGCGACAGAACCGTTCTTTCTATTAAAAGGCATATGGGTTCCGATTACAAGGTAACCATCGACGACAAGAAATATTCCCCGCAGGAAATTTCCGCTATGATTTTGGCAAAACTTAAGAAAGACGCGGAAGCATATCTCGGTGAACCCGTTAAAGACGCCGTTATTACCTGCCCTGCATACTTTTCGGACGCTCAGCGTCAGGCAACTAAAGACGCGGGCAAAATCGCCGGACTTAACGTTCTTCGTGTAATAAACGAACCTACCGCAGCGGCTCTCGCATACGGTCTCGATAAAGAAACTTCCAGCCATAAGGTTATTATATACGACCTCGGCGGTGGTACGTTCGACGTATCCATTCTCGATATAGGCGACGGCGTATTCGAAGTTCTCGCTACAAACGGTAACTGCATGCTCGGCGGCGACGATTTCGATAAGAGAATAATCGATTACCTCGTAAGCGAATTCAAGGCTAAAGAGGGTATCGACCTTTCTACCGACAAGATGGCTATGCAAAGACTTAAGGAAGCTGCCGAAAAAGCTAAAATCGAACTTTCTTCGATGACTTCCACGAATATCAATCTTCCGTTCATTACGGCTAACCAGACCGGTCCTAAGCACCTCGACATCAATCTTACGAGACAGAAGTTCGACGCGCTCACTCAGGACCTTGTAGAAGCTACCGTCGGTCCTATGAAGCAAGCTATGAAAGACGCCGGCGTTACGTTTAACGATATAGAAAAAGTTATCCTCGTAGGCGGCTCCACCAGAATCCCCGCGGTTGTAGAAAAGGTTAAAGAGGTTTCCGGCAAAGAACCGTTCAAGGGTATTAACCCGGACGAATGCGTTGCAATCGGCGCGGCTATTCAGGGCGGCGTTCTCACCGGCGAAGTTAAAGACGTACTTCTTCTCGACGTAACTCCGTTGTCGCTCGGTATCGAAACGCTCGGCGGCATCACCACGAAGCTTATCGAAAGAAATACCACGATCCCGGCAAAGAAATCGCAAGTATTCTCCACTGCTGCGGATAACCAGACCGAAGTTACCATTCACGTTCTTCAGGGCGAAAGACAGTTCGCTAAGGATAATAAAACGCTCGGTCAGTTCAATCTTTCGGGTATCGCTCCGGCTCCGAGAGGAATTCCTCAGATCGAAGTTACTTTCGATATCGACGCAAACGGCATCGTACATGTAACGGCAAAAGACCTCGCTACTCAGAAGTCTACGGATATTACGATTACTTCTTCCACGAACCTCTCGAGCGAAGATATAGATAAAGCGGTTAAGGAAGCGGAACAGTACGAAGCCGAAGACAAGAAGAGAAAGGAATTCGTAGAAAACAAAAACAAACTCGACGGTTTGATTTTCACAATCGAAAAATCCGTTAAGGACCTCGGTGACAAACTCGGAGAAGAAGATAAGGCTAAAGTAGAAGCAGCCGTTAAAGAGGCTAAAGAAGAACTTAACTCGGATGACAACGACAGAATCGTAGCCGCTACCGAAAAGCTCTCTAACGAAACTCAGAATATCTTCGCGAAAGTTTATCAGCAGGCGGGAGCAAACGCTCAGGGTGCTCAAGGCTCGGCAGCCGACGATAACGGCGAAACCGAATTCCATCAGAACTAATAGGAAATAACTTTTAGTAAAAATATTTCGGCAAGGCGGTAAACCCGCCTTGCCTTAAAAAGTATTAAGGCATAATAAGAGGCTACAATGGCAAATAAGAATTATTACGAAATACTCGGCGTTTCCAAAACAGCCACGCAGGACGAGATAAAATCCGCTTACAGAAAGCTTGTAAAACAGTATCACCCGGATTTGCACCCGAACGACGAAACCTGCGCGGCAAAGTTTAAGGAAATAAACGAGGCGAACGAAGTTCTTTCCGATCCGCAAAAACGGCAGCAGTACGATTATGAGCTTGAAAATCCGTATGCAAGCGCGGGCGGCTTCGGCGGAGCGAGCGGAGGAGATCCGTTCTCAGGCTTCGGAGATATATTCAGCAATATATTCAGCGGCTTCGGCGGGGGCGACGATAGAGCGAGCAGAAAGGGTAAGGATATAACTTACGAGATAAATCTGAGCTTTCTTGACGCTGCTCTCGGTTGCACGAAAGAATTTTCTTATAACAGAAAAGATAAATGCCCTGACTGTAACGGCACGGGCGCGAAAGGCGGTACCGCTTTCAAAACCTGTGAAAAGTGTAACGGTATCGGTACGGTTAAAGTTTCTTCCGGTTCGGGATTTTTCAGAACGATTACGACGAGAGTCTGCGACGCTTGCGGCGGCGTAGGCAAGATTATTCTCGAAAAATGTCCTACGTGTAACGGTAAAGGCACGTGCAAAAAGAATCAGACCGTCAAGTTCGACATTCCCGCAGGCGCGGATAACGGAAGTTATATAAGGCGCAAAGGCTACGGCGAAACGCCGGACTACGGCGGTGAACCGGGCGATCTGATCGTTATGTTTACCGTTAAAGAGCACAGAATCTTTAAGCGTAAGGATTTCGATTTATACGTTACCGTTCCTATCGACTTTAAAACGGCTTGCATGGGCGGAAAAGTTCTTATTCCGGCGCTCGATAAACCGTTCGAATACAACGTTCCCGACGGAATTCAGAGCGGTAAAGTAATCGTTATGAGAGGAAAAGGTATAAAGGGCAGAACCCGCACGGGCGATATGTACGTTACGTTCCAGGTAGAAACGCCCGCAAAACTTACTCTCGAACAAAAAACAGCGCTCGGAGTTTTGTGCGACGGATTCACTTCGCGCACAAATCCCGCTATGAATACGTTTAAAGAGAATATGGGTAAAGAGTACGGTGTCGATCCGTACATAAAATCCTGACCGAAAGGAAAAATAAAACAAAAAAGCAAGACCTCGCGAGAGATAATCCCGCGAGGTCTTTTTGAGTTGAATTAAGTGATGTTTGCCGAAAAACGATAACCGAAACTTTTACTTTTTAAAGAGTTTTGCAAAAAATCCTTGTTTTTCGTAAGGTTTTTCCGTAACGCTTTCTACTTTGTATCCGCATTCTTTAATAACGTTGGAGACGGCATTTACGTCGAAATCGTCTTCCGCAACGATAACCGTTGTCCCCGAAACGTGAGAAGAGGTTACTTTCTTTACTTTGCCGGATTTTCTCACAACGTCGTTAACGTGGCTTTCGCACATTCCGCATCTCATTCCGTCAACTTTTAAAGTGAATTGTTTCATATATATATATATTTCCTTTAATTTATTACTTATAACTGCCAATTTATCGGCGCCTGACCGTGTTTTACAAGAAAATCGTTGCACTTGGAAAAATGCCTGCAGCCGAAAAAACCGTTGTACGCCGAAAGAGGCGAGGGGTGAGCGCATTCCAGAACAAGATGTTTTTTCGTATCGATGAGATTTTTCTTGCTTCTCGCGTTCGCGCCCCAAAGCATAAAAACCATAGGCTCTTCGCGATCGGAAACGATTTTTATAACTTCGTCCGTAAACTGTTGCCAGCCGCAGTCTTTATGAGAATTCGCAGCTCCCGCTCTTACCGTCAGTACCGTGTTCAAAAGAAGAACTCCTTCCTTTGCCCACGCCGTAAGGTCTCCGAAGCCGGCGGGCTCGTCGATACCGAGGTCGTCGTGTATTTCTTTGTAAATATTTTTAAGCGACGGAGGAAGCTCTACTCCGTTTTTAACCGAAAAACAAAGCCCGTGAGCCTGCCCTTCGTTATGATACGGATCCTGCCCCAAAATCACGCATTTGATTTTATCGTAAGGCGTTAAGCGAAAACAGTTGTATAAATCGTTCATCGGCGGGTATATGGTTTTCGTGAAATATTCGGTTTTCAAAAATTCGCGTATTTTCTTATAGTTTTCGCTTTCGAAAACGCTTTTAAGTTTTTCGTCCCAACCGCCACCGAGAGAAATCATAATACTTGCCTCCGTTTTTTGATTAGATTTTAGCACTTTGAAAAATATTTGTCAATTTGAATAAACGCAAAAAAATCGGTCAATAACAAAATCGGAGGACAAAAAATGAACCCTTTCGAACAATTTAAAAAGAACTCTAAAACAAAATACTATTCCTTAAAAAATCTTGCGCTGAAAAGCTATGACAAAT
Source organism: Christensenellaceae bacterium (assembly GCA_022768945.1). Lineage (GTDB taxonomy): Bacteria > Bacillota > Clostridia > Christensenellales > Borkfalkiaceae > RGIG3732. Next base: position 12,047 of record JALEKY010000006.1, read on the forward strand.
ACGAACTCAACCCGTATTCGAAAACTCGCATAATTCTCATGAACGGAACCGAATTCGAGTCGAACTGGTTTTATCATCAGTTCGCACGCCATTGCCACAACGACGATGTCCGTCGCGAAATCGCGAGAATAAGAAGAGTTGAACAGCAACAGCAAAAGAGAATTTCGTCGCTTAAACCGATAAACGAAAGCATACTCGAAACCACCCTTTCGTACGAACAACTCGCAGTGGATTTAACCGCGATACTTGCAAAAGGCGAGACTAACCCGGCAGTAAGAGATCAGCTTAATTTTGCTCTTCTCGAAGATTTCGACCATTTATATCGTTTTACCGATATGCTCGAAATGGAAGAGGGCGGAAACTATAAAAAACTGATAGGTAATTATACTGAAATTATGCCCGGACGTCCAACTATTGCCGAGCACAGAAATCCGCCGGACGACATAAGAAAATCTCAGAATTCGTTCTTCCAGAGTCTTCAGACAAAGTTGAACGTCAATATCATTACGGCTGCCGAGCAGCAAACGATGAATTACTATATGAACGTCGGCGCGTTTTATCACAGCGAAACGGGAAGAAAACTTTATTCGGAAATCGCGATGATAGAAGAACAGCACGTCTCGGGGTATGAAAGCCTGCTCGATACGGAATGCACCTGGCTTGAAAATATGGTAATGCACGAATATACGGAATGTTATTTGTATTATTCCTGCTATGAGGACGAAACGGACGAGTATCTGAAATCCGTATGGGAAAAGCATTACGAAGACGAATTGCATCATCTTTATATGGCGGTGTCGCTTCTTGAAAAATACGAGGGGAAAACCGCTTCGTACCTTTTCCCGGAACAGAATTTCCCGAAACTTCTGAAATTTTCCGAAAATAAAAAATATATCAGAGAGGTTTTGAAAAACGTCAGACTTACCTCTCAACTCGATATGTATAAAGAAATAGATAAACTTTTGCCGAACAACACGTTTTCGGTTTACCAAAAGGCGGTTGTCGGAGACGTGAATGCTATCCCGAGCCACAAAATAATCGACGAGTATATAAAGAAAAACTCTACCGATTTGAGATATGAAATCGCGCCGCACCCCGAAAAAGCTCTTCAGGACAGAAAAACGGACAACACCTCCGTAGGAAGACTGAAAAACGCGTAAAAAAGCATATAAAAACGGCATATACAAATAAAAGTATATGCCGTGTTTGTTTTTTATAGAGCTTTTGCAAGTTCTTCGTTATAAGCGTTTAATACCAAAGAACTGATTTCGTTCCTTACCTCGGGGCGAATGGGGTGCGCGATGTCTTTAAACTCGCCGTCTTTCGTTCTCCTCGAAGGCATAGCCACGAAAAGTTGTTCGTTACCCTGTATTATTCTCAAATCGTGTACTACAAAGCAATCGTCGATGGTAATTGAAGCAACGCCTTTCAGCTTTTCGTCGCCTTGAACGGTGCGGACTCTGATGTCAGTGATTTTCATAATTTCCCTACCTTTCACAAATTTTGTTTGCTTTAACATTGTAACACATGTTTTTTAAATATTCAATATTTTCATTCGATTTTTTACAATACTTTCACACAACTTACACATAAGCGATATGTTTTCTTTGCCCGAAAGCAAAAACAAATGAATGAAAGAACGAATCGCGCTGTAAAATCATACAATGTTGCGTGGAAAAGACTTTCAGTTATAAAAAAATACATCTTACGGGCGTAGGCGGCGTAAGTATGTCGTCTATAGCGAAATATTTGCTCGAGTGCGGATGCGAAGTATCGGGAAGCGATATAAACGAAAACGATTTTACCCGCGAGCTTATTTCGAAGGGGCTTGCTTTTTATAAAGGGCACGGCGAATACAACGTCGGAAACGCGGAAGTTCTCGTGTATAACAGCGCGATAAAACCGGATAACGAGGAAATAGTCTTTGCCGAAAGTAAAGGTATTCCCGTTTTAGGAAGAATGGAATTTCTATCTCTTCTATCGGACGAATTCCGCGTCAAGGCGGGAATAGCCGGCTGCCACGGTAAAACAACATGCACGGGAATGGTTGCAAACGTTTTAAAAAATGCAGGTAAAAAAATTTTTGCTCACATCGGGGGGAACGTCATTCCGTTCGGTAATTGTTTGTATACGGGAAAGGATATATTCGTTTCAGAGATATGCGAATATAAAAAGAACGTCGATCATTTCACTGCGGATATTGCTGCCGTTACAAACGTCGGTTTCGATCACCCCGATTGCTACCGAAACGAAAACGATATCGCAAAAACGTACCATTCATTTCTAAAGCGCGCAAAAATTTCGATTATAAACGCCGACGACGAAATACTTTGTAAGTTTAAGGAAAGAACTCTGTCTTTCGGTGTAAAAAACGGCGACGTCAGAGCAGAGAATATAAAAGAAGTGAAAAACGGGGTTTCGTTTCAACTGATTTTCAACGGCTTACGGCACGAAGTAAAATTAAACGTTCACGGAAAGTATAACGTATATAACGCTCTGTGCGCTTTTTGCGTGTGTTATGCTCTTGAAATCGACGAAGAACAGATTGTAAAAGGTCTGAACGATTTTTCAGGCGTAAAGAGGCGTTTTGAGAAGATAGGTGCGTTTAGCGGCGTCCCGGTAATCTGCGACTACGCTCACCACCCGAAGGAAATAGAAAATTCGCTTAAAACGGCAAAAGAGATTTTCGGTGAAAATATAGCGGTGATTTTTCAATCGCATACTTATTCGAGAACGAAAGCGCTTTTAACAGACTTCGTTTCTGTTTTAAATGAATGTAAAAGTCTTTGTATTTATAAAACGTTTCCCGCGCGCGAAAAATTCGATAAAGAGGGGGACGGTAAAAGAATTTTTGAAAAAATCGACGGCTCGGTATACGCCGACACGCCGGAAATATTAAAAAAATACCTGCGCGAAACTACGGAAAAAGGAGTAAACCTTATTCTCGCGCTCGGCGCAGGCGATATATACGATATAATGGTAAAAACGACGGATAATAATTAGTTAAACATATCTATTATCACGTTCGGAACGTCTTGTTCGGCTTTCAATATTTCGTCGCTTTTTTTGAAAACGTTGCCGAGTTCGCGAAGAGGGGCGTTCTGAATATTGAAGTTGTGCATGTTTATTGCATGGTTTGCGATAAGGTTTATACTTGTTTCGGTATTGCCGTACCCGTTCGCTATGCAATAGAAGTGGAGCTGTTTCTGCATTGCCTGAACGAAATTCACTCTCAAATTCGAGTAGTTGAAACCCGCAAACGCAACGATTGCGTTCGCTCTCGAAATTCTTAAGGCAGCTTCGGTATTTATTCCGCAGTTCGCAACGTAAACGACCTTGGGAGTCATTCTGCCGCCGGTAAGTTCCGAAACTTCCTTTTCGAGTTTCGCGTCTGCTTTAAGCGTGTAGTAAATACCCGAGCGTTTTGCCGTTTCGAGCGCGTTTTCGTTGTCGTCGATTATAATCGGAACGGCTTGATAATAAATTATCAGCTGAGCTATAATGTTTCCGAGAACGTTTCCGCCGATTATCGCGACGTGCTCGCCTTTTTGTATCTGCAGCTTATCGAGAACGGAAGCTGCAAGGGAGATATATTCGATAAACAATGCCTCGTTATCAGAAACGCTCTTCGGCAGCTGGTAGACGTTTTCAAACGGAACTATTGCGAAGTCCTTTAAAAATCCTTCTTCGTTTTTGCCAGCGATGCGGAAGTCCGAACAATCCTTTGGTTGCCCGATTGTGCACGAATAACAACGCTTACAGTTCGTGATAGGCTCCAAGTAGACGCGCATGTTTTTATCGTAGCCGTAAGGGTTTTCGCCTACTTCGACGATAAGACCTATCGCGTTTCTGCCCGGAATAAGCGGGTAATTGCACTTATCGTCGCCGTTATACAGCGTTATATCGTCCTTTGTTATCATAACTTTCGTGACTTTTACTTTGACGGCTTTGGAAAAATCCACTTCTTCCGTTCTTTTTACGGGTGAAAGCTCGTATGCTCCGTTTAATTGCCAACCTTTCATAAATCAGCTTCCTTGTTTCTTTTTGTACCATTATATAACTTTCCCGAAAAATTTGCAAGCTAAAATCCCGAAAGTTCGCAGAGTAAAAGACCGAAATAGCGATTATTTGAAAAATTTTTCTTATTAGCGAGAATATTTCGGTGAAATCAGTTGACTTCGAAAAAGAAATAGAATATAATAAACAAGTATTAACGAGAGAGAGGTGATTTCTTATGAAACCTGAAATTCATCCGAATTATAAGGTAGTGACGGTTCAGTGCGCTTGCGGTGAAACTTTCCAGACCGGAACCACTAAAAACGTCGACGTCATCAAAGTTGATATCTGCAACAAATGCCACCCTTATTTCACGGGCAAGCAGAAACTTGTAGATACAGGCGGACGCGTTGACAAATTTAAGAAGAGATACGGAATTTAATGCGCTTAAATGCGTTTTAATTGTTTGTTAGCTCAAAACACGGCTCTAAGTGAGAATATTGCTTAGAGCCATTTTAATATATATATTGATATGACAAAAGAAAAAAAAGCTAAAAAAACGTCGATAGGCGGTCAAGCCGTACTCGAAGGCGTAATGATGCGCGGCGAAAAATCCATGGCGACGGCAGTTCGCGATCAGGACGGAATAATCCGCCTCGAAGCGAAGAGAATCACTCCCGCGACGAAAAAAAACAAGTTTTTCGGGCTGCCGATAATACGCGGAATAGTCAGTTTCGTTTCGTCTATGGTAGGTGGCATAAACACGCTTACGCGCTCAGCGGAAGTTTATGGTGAGGGCGAGCCTTCCAAATTCGAAAAATGGATGAGCGAAAAGCTGAAAATCAACGTAATGGATATAGTTATAGCCATCGCGATGATTTTAGGTCTCGGACTTGCCATACTTCTTTTTATGGTTGTACCCACTTTTTTAACCGGCTTGATTTTAAACCAGAGCGAACACCTCGTATGGTTTACAGTAATCGAAGGGCTTATAAAAATCGCGGTATTTGTAGGTTACATAGGTTTAACTTCACTTTTAAAGGACATAAAAAGAACGTATATGTATCACGGAGCGGAACATAAAACCATTTCGTGTTACGAGAAAGGAATGGATTTAACCGTCGAAAACGTCAGAAAATGCCCGAGAGTGCACGACAGATGCGGAACGACTTTTATGTTTTTCGTTATTTTCGTGAGTATTGTCGTATTTATCGCGTTCAACGCGATTTTCCCGAATCTTTTCGTAAACGACGGATTTACGGGTAAACTTTTGAGAGTTTTGATTAAAATCGCTCTTCTTCCTTTGGTTGCGGGGCTTTCTTACGAGCTTTTAAGAGGACTTTCCAAAACGAATTTTTTCCTTGTCTATCCGTTAAAATTGCCCGGACTTCTTCTGCAAAGGCTTACTACGAGGGAACCCGACGACGGCATGATAGAAGTTGCAATAACGGCTTTCAATAAAGTTCTCGCGATGGACGCGGATCCGAACGAACCCGAGACTAGATTCGTCACCGCAAAAAAACTTTCCGCAGTGCTTGCCGACGTAAAAAATCGCTTTGCAAAGAAAGGAATCGACGAAAGCGACGGCGAGTGGATAGTTTCCATTGCCGCAAGTATAAAACGCTCCGATTTAAAAGAAGAGCGAATGCTTTCGCCTAAACAGGTTGAAACTATTTCTAAGTGGGTTAAAGAGAGGGAAAGAGGTAAGCCGCTTGCTTATATTCTCGGCAATTCGGACTTTTACGGCTACATAATCGACGTAAACGAAAACGTACTGATACCTCGTCCCGAAACGGAAGAACTCGTCATGCACGCGATAAAGGAAATTAAACCTGAGAGCAAAGTGCTTGATTTATGCACGGGCAGCGGCGCGATTGCGGTTGCCGTTCAAAAGAAAACGAACGCGAATGTATTCGCTTCGGATATAAGCGAAAAAGCCCTTTGTATCGCGCGTAAAAACGCTGAAACGAACAAAGCTGCGATTACGTTCGTTCAAAGCGACTTATTTGAGAATATAGACGATACTTTTGATTTCATACTGACGAATCCGCCGTATATACTTTCGGACGAAATTGATAACCTTCAGCCGGAAGTAAAGAATTTCGAACCGAGAATAGCTCTCGACGGAGGGCGTGACGGGCTTGATTTTTATCGCAAAATCGCTTCGGAAGCTAAGGAAAAACTCAACGAAAACGGCGTAATTTTCGCTGAATTCGGAATAGGTCAGGCTGAAGGTCTGCGCAAAATTTTCGATGGCTACTCTTCGGTTGAAATCATCAAAGATATTAACGGAACAGAAAGAATACTCAAGGCGGTTAAATAATGATTAGTAAACTTGAAGCTATACTTCAAAGATATTTAAAATTGCAGGAGCTCGTTGCCGATCCTCAGGTTATTTCCAACATGGACGAATGGAAAAAGTACACGAAAGAAATGTCCGACATGGAGGAAACGGTCAACAAGTATCTCGAATACAAAAAAATCGAAACCGAGCTGAACGACGCAAAATCGGCTTTGGAAACCGAAACAGACAAAGATATGAAGGACATGCTCGAAGAAGAAGTATATTTCTGCAAGGACAAACTTTCCGCTATAACGGACGAGCTTAAAATTCTTCTTTTGCCTAAAGATCCGAACGACGACAAGAACGTCATTTTCGAAATTCGAGCGGGAGCCGGAGGCGAAGAAGCCGCACTTTTCGCATACGAACTATATAAAATGTATCTGAAATTCGCAGAGGATAACAGATGGAAAACGGAAGAAATCGACTCAAACGAAACGGAACTCGGAGGGATTAAAGAAGTCGTTTTTTCCGTAAGCGGAAAAGGCGTTTACAGCAAAATGAAGTACGAAAGCGGCGTTCACAGAGTTCAAAGAGTGCCTGAAACGGAGTCTCAGGGCAGAATACACACTTCCACCGTCACGGTTGCGGTTTTACCCGAAGTCGAAGATATAGAAATAAACATTGACGAGAAAGATCTGAGAGTCGATACACTTCGAAGCAGCGGCGCGGGCGGTCAGCACATCAACAAAACCGAAAGTTGCATAAGGCTTACGCACCTGCCCACGGGCATTGTGGTTACCTGTCAGGACGAGCGTTCTCAGATAAAGAACAGAGAAAAGGCGATGAAAGTGCTTAAAAGCCGCCTTTACGACTATTACAACTCCAAGTACGAAAAAGAATACGCCGACAACAGAAAAAGCCTTATAGGTACCGGTGACAGGTCGGAACGAATTCGCACTTATAATTTCCCGCAAGGCAGAGTAACCGATCACAGAATCGGTCTTACGATGTATAATCTCGAAGAGTTCATGGCGGGAGATATTTCCGAAATGCTCGAAGCTCTCGCGATAGCGGACAGAGAGGCTAAGCTTTCTTCGTCCGAAGACTAATCGCGATTTATCGCGCGGCGCGACGCTCGGTCGCCCGAAAAAAACGAAAAAATATTTGATAATCAATTAAATCGAATAGCATAATTCATTTGGGGGAAACGAATGAGATGAAGAACAACTATTCAATAAAGGCGGAAAGTATTAAGCCTTCCGCTACGCTTGTCATATCGAATATGGCTAACGAGCTTAAGGAGAGGGGAGCCGACATAATTTCGCTGTCCATAGGCGAACCGGACTTTTCTACGCCCGAATACATAATCGACAGAACAAAAGAGGCTCTTAGCGAAGGGAAAACAAAATATTCTCCCGTTTCCGGAGTTTCCGATCTTAAAAAAGCAATAGCATGGAAATTTCTGACGGAAAACAATCTCAAATACGATTTAAACCGTATTGTAGTTTCTTCCGGCGCGAAATCATCTCTTTTTCACGTTTTTTACGCGCTTTTAAACGATGGAGACGAAGTTATAATTCCGTCGCCTTACTGGCTTTCTTACCCCGAAATGGTCGAGCTTTGCGGAGGTAAAAGCGTTTTTGTAAGGACTCTGCCCGAAAACTCGTATAAAATAACGGCAAAGCAGCTTTCTTCCGCGATAACGCCGAAAACGAAGTGTTTTGTCCTGAATTCTCCGAACAACCCGACGGGCGTGGTTTATTCAAAAGAAGAACTCGAAGCGATTGCGAGAGTTGTCGTCGAGAACGATATTTTCGTGGTTTCGGACGAAGTGTACGAAAAATTTGTTTTTAACGGCAAAAAGCACATTTCGATAGCGTCGTTAAACGACGATATTTATAAGAAAACGATTACGGTTAACGCGGTTTCGAAGACGTATGCGATGACCGGTTTCAGGGTGGGGTACATAGGCGCAAGCGAAGAGATCGCGAAAATAGTGACAAACGTTCAAAGCCACACGACGAGCGGCGCAACGACTTTTTCTCAATTCGCGGCGGCTGCGGCAATTAAAGAGAACAATTCGGAAGACAAAAAAATCATAGAGGAATACTCCGAAAGAAGAACCGCTTTGCTTTGCGCGCTTTCCGCTCTCGACGGAGTATCGTTCGTCGAGCCTGACGGAGCTTTTTACGTCATGCTTAACGTAAGCGGTTACTACGGGAAAAAATACGACGGTCGGGTTATAGCGGACTCTGTCGATTTTTGCAAGGAATTATTAAACGAAGGCGTTGCCGTCGTCCCGGGAAGACCGTTCGGGTGCGACGAGGCTGTAAGACTCGCTTATACGGTAGAAAAAAGCAAAATAGAATCTGCGGTAAGAAGAATCGGCGCGTTTTTAAAAAAATTATCGTAAAAAGAGAAAAAATTTTCAAAAACCTCTTGAAATATTTAAAAAAATGCAGTAATATATATATAGAATTATACGGAGGTATAACATAAATGCTTAAACTAATTTACGGCCCTAAAGGCTCCGGCAAAACAAAACAAATTATCGATCAAGCTAATTCCGCTGCTAAAAACGCAAAAGGCAACGTTTTATTTGTAACAAAGTCTAAAACATATTCGGTTAATATTGATTTTTCCGTTAAATGCGTTTACACGGACGATTATAACATTAACTCCGCCGAGAGCTTACGCGGTTTCATAAACGGTCTTGCGGCTGCTAATTATGATACGCAGTACGTATTTATCGACGGTATTGCAAGAATTACCAAATCCGATCTCGGAGAACTTGAATCCGTTTTCGAATCTGCTGCGCGTCTTACCGATATAACGTTTGTGTTTACCGTAAGTTCAACCGTAGAAGATATGCCCGAATTCCTCAAAAAATATATGTAATTCTGTTAAAAAAATTAACCGCGGAATTTTCTCCGCGGTTTTTTCATGTTTTTTTCGTATCGAACGAACGATAAATATAGCATGAAATTAAATATAAATTTTATCTTCGGTTTCTTTTCCCGTAATTTTTTTATAAAGCATCTCGGTGGCTATTTGCCCGAGTTTAAATCCGTCCTGCCTGATCGATTTGAACGGAACGCCGAGCAGATCCGAAATATCGTCGAAATCGTCGTCGAAAACGGTAATTTCCGGTACTTTTATATTTCTTTCTTTAAGTTCTTTTTCTGCTTTTAAAAGAGAAATAAAACTCATTCCGTTTACGGTAATTATTGCGTCCGTTTCCGGATAATCGTCGAAAAATTTCAGATAATATTCTTTTAATTTATCCATATATTCCGTATTTAAAGGGAAAGTTTCGCTTGTTTTTGCCAAATTTTTCCCGCCGGGGGCGCAACTGTCGATGAAAAGATTTTTGTCCGGTTTAACCCCGTTTGTAACGTGCGCGTCGAGATAGCCCCGAAAGCGTTCGTTCATAGTAGAAACGGAAATGGACATCGGAATACTTATAGCTATATGTTTTTTCCCTTCTTTTATAAGTTTATCCGTGGCGTTGAACGTAGCTTTGTAATGGTCTGTGGAAACAAAACTGCAGCCTACTTCTTTTACCGTTCTGTCAATTACAACGACCGGAAAAGCTTTTTTGTTCAGCTCTTCGAGCGCGGAATTTTTGTAGTTTGCGTCAGACGGATAAATTATCGCGCCGTTTACGCCTGCCGTTTTGATTCTTTCTAAAAAGTCCGTCTCTTTTTTCTCGTCGTTATCGCTGTAAAAAAAGAGGGGAAACATACCGAGTTTCTCGGCTTCTTTAATTGCTCCGCGCTGAATCGCGTTTGAAAAACGCGTTATAGATGAAATCATACATACGGCAAAAACAAGCGAGCTTTTATTGACGTTTAACTGTTTTCCCGCAGTATCGGAAACAAATAATCCAACGCCCTTTTTGCCGTATACAAGCCCTTCTTTTTTTAAATCCGAGATAGCTTTTTTCACCGTAAATGAGCTTACCCCAAGTTTGACCTGAAGCTGTTTTTCGCTCGGCAAAAGGTAATTTTTCTCGTCTGTATGCGTTTTTATTAAGTTTGTAACGTAATCTTTGACGTCCTGATATTTGTAACTTTTCATATTTATATAATATTATTTTTCGGCAGATTTGTCAAGTCGTTTTTTATCACAAAGCACTCTTTATAGTCTATTTAGTAAATTTACACTAAGCAAACTAAAAAGAGTTTTGATAATCAAAAAAATAAGGCCGCGCCCTTTCGGCGCGACCTGAAAAATAATTTTTTCGTTTATGGGTTTTGCGATTATCTTAATACATACCGCCCATACCGGGTTGAGCCGCGGGAGCTTCTTCCTTAGGAATATCCGTTACAAGGCTTTCCGTCGTGAGTAATATGGACGCAATCGAAGCCGCATTCTGGAGAGCAGATCTCGTAACCTTGGTAGGATCGATTATGCCGTCTTCAACCATATCTACGTATTCGTTTTTGTAGAAATCGAAGCCGTAATTTGCCTTACGCGATTTAACGATTGTGTTGAGAATTACGCTTCCGTCAAGTCCTGCGTTAGCTGCGATCTGGCGAATAGGTTCTTCGACTGAACGAAGTATAATCGAAGCGCCCGTCTTCTCGTCGCCCGAAAGAGATTTCATCAAATTCTTCAAAGCGGGAATAGTGGAGAGGAGGGCAACGCCGCCGCCGGGGACAATACCTTCTTCAACAGCAGCTCTCGTTGCCGCAAGAGCGTCCTCGATTCTAAGCTTCTTTTCTTTCATTTCGACTTCGGTCGCCGCGCCTACGTTTACAACGGCTACGCCGCCTGCGAGTTTAGCAAGTCTTTCCTGAAGTTTTTCTCTGTCGTAATCGGAAGTAGTCGTTTCGATTTGAGCTTTGATAGCGGAAATTCTCGCTTTAATATCGTTTTTATCGCCCGCACCGTCGATAATTGTAGTATTTTCTTTATCTACGCGAACCTGAGCCGCTCTGCCGAGCATATCGGGGGTAACGTCCTTGAATTCATATCCGAGGTCGGAAGAAATAACAGTGCCGCCCGTGAGAATTGCGATATCTTCGAGCATAGCTTTTCTTCTGTCACCGAAGCCGGGTGCTTTAACCGCAACGCAGTTGAATACGCCTTTAAGTTTGTTGAGAACAAGTGCGGCAAGCGCGTCGCCTTCAACGTCTTCGGCAATAATCAAAAGACGCTGACCTTGTTGAGCAAGGGGTTCGATTACAGGAAGAATTTCCTGAATAGAGGAAATCTTTTTATCCGTAATCAGAATTAAAGGATTGTCGAGAACGGCTTGCATTTTGTCCGTATCCGTAACCATATACGCGGAAGCGTAACCTCTGTCGAACTGCATACCTTCGACGGTGGTGAGTTCGGTTTTCATGGTTTTGCTTTCTTCAACGGTTATAACGCCGTCTTTACCGACTTTTTCCATAGCGTCGGAAATAAGATTGCCTATCTCTTCGTCGCCCGCGGAAATAGAAGCTACCTGCGCGATTGCGGTCTTTCCCGTAACGGGCTTAGAAATGGCTTTAAGTTGTTCTACCGCAACCGAAACGGCCTTCATAATACCTTTTTTCAAAACCATCGGATTTGCGCCCGCGGCAAGGTTTCTGAGTCCGTCGCCGATCATTGCCTGAGCAAGAACCACAGCGGTTGTAGTGCCGTCGCCCGCAACGTCGTTTGTCTTGGTAGAGACTTCCTTTACGAGCTGCGCGCCCATATTTTCGAACGGATCTTCGAGCTCTATGTCTTTCGCAATCGTAACGCCGTCGTTTGTAATGAGCGGAGCGCCGTATTTTTTATCAAGAACCACGTTCCTGCCCTTGGGACCGAGCGTGATTTTTACGGTATTCGCAAGCGTGTCTACGCCTGCCTGAAGGGACTTTCTGGCGTCTTCGCCGTATTTAATCTGTTTAGCCATAATAATAAATACCTCCCTGAAAAATTATTCTACAACGGCAAGAATGTCGCTTTGTTTGATAATCGTAAATTCTTCGCCGTCAACTTTAAAGTCGCTACCCGCGTATTTGGAATACAAAACGACGTCGCCTACTTTAACCTGCATGGTTACCTCTTTTCCGTCGATAACTCCGCCGGGGCCTACAGCAACGACTTCTGCAGTCTGCTGTTTTTCCTGCGAAGAAGAGGGAAGAATAAACCCGCTTTTCGTCGTTTCTTCTTTTTCTGTAGCCTTAACTACAACCTTATCGAATAAAGGTTTAATTTTCATATAAATCGCCTCCGATTAAAATCTTGTTTTATTAGCACTCTTACCTTTAGACTGCTAACAGTTATAATTATAGCCTGATAATTTTATTTGTCAATGGTTTTATTGAAATTTTCAAAATTTTTTTTGTCGAAAATGTTTTTTAATCGCCACGTCTTTTCTTAGAATTACACAAAAAAAGAAACACACGATGAAATTCCATGCTAAAATCGAACCGAAATATGCGAAAAGAAATATTAAACAGATAAAAATTCGATTAACGACGCGTTTTGCGATTGCAAAAAACGTTTAAATGTTATATAATCATTTTAACAAAAGAAAAAGGTGAACGTTATGGATAAATGGGATAAAAGATTTATGGAAATGGCGGAAGTCGTGGCGAGCTGGTCGAGTTGCTTTCAGGAAAACCGTCACGTAGGCGCGGTTATCGTAAAAGAAAAGAGAATTCTCACCACCGGATACAACGGCGCGCCGAGCGGCATCGAAAGCTGTGCGGAAAAAGGCGAATGCCTCCGCAGAAAACTTAACATTCCGAGCGGAACGAAACACGAACTTTGTTACGCCGTTCATGCGGAACAAAACGCAATCGCACAAGCTGCTAAACTCGGCATAAGCGTTGAGGGGGCGACTCTTTACTGCACGCATCAGCCATGCGTAATCTGCGCGAAGATAATAATTAATTCCGGCATAAAAAAAGTCATTTACAAATACGGATACCCGGACGATTTTTCGCTCGAGTTATTTAAAGAAGCGGGAGTGGAAGTATTAAACTTCACCGAAGAAAATCAATAAAATTTATTATGCGGTTCAACCAAGCCGCAAAGGAGATAAAATGGCTAATCCGATAGTAACGATAACTATGGGGAACGGAAAAATCATAAAAGCCGAACTATACCCCGAAATCGCGCCGAATACGGTCAACAACTTTATATCGCTCGTCAAAGACGGTTTTTACGACGGAGTGATTTTCCATCGCGTAATACCCGGATTTATGATCCAGGGCGGAGATCCTACCGGAACGGGTTCGGGCGGCCCCGGCTATACGATTAAAGGAGAATTCACGAAAAACGGCTTTAAAAACAATTTGAAGCACGAGAGGGGAGTTCTTTCGATGGCGCGCACAATGATGCCGAACAGCGCGGGTTCTCAGTTCTTTATCATGCACGAGGACAGTCCTCATCTCGACGGACAATACGCTTCTTTCGGTAAAGTAATAGAGGGAATGGAAGTCGTCGACGAAATCGCAAACACCGAAACAGACTATAGCGACAGACCGCTTAAGCAGCAGAAAATCGTTAAAGCTGAAATCGAAACTTTCGGAAAGGAATATCCCGCTCCCGAAAAGTATATGTAAAAAAATCCGCCGACTAGTATAAATCATTAAGCCGACCGAATAAATTTTCAACAGAAAATCATTATGATTCTTGTCGAAATTTTTTCGGAACGGCTTTTTTATTGCTATAAAGTATTTTTTATAAATCGTTTAATTTATAAGAGGTTTTATCGGATATTATTTCAGACGTAAAGACGCAAAAAGTAGATGTCGCGTATAAATTAAAATAAAATCGCGCAAGTTGTTTGTACGGGTTTGAACCGTAACAGGAGTTTGAAGTGACGAAGAAACTTTACAGAGCATTGACTATAATTCTCATAATCGTTTCGCTGTATTCTTTCGGATGGGTAAAAGGATATTCGGAAGAAAGAGAGGTTTATCTCGGCGGAATGACGGCGGGATTCGTAATAGATAACGAAGGAGCGACGATAATCGGCGTAAACGAAATAACGACGATAAACGGAATGAGGGCGCCGGCGGGTGATGCCGGAATAAAAACAGGCGATATATTGATTTCTCTCGACGGAAAAACGGTAAACACGGCAAAAGACATTGCTTCCGTTCTTTCGGTTTACGACGGAAACGGTATTACGGCAGTTCTCGAGAGGGACGGAGAAATCATTCTTAAGATAGTATATCCCGAAAAAGATATATCCGGCGAGTATAAACTCGGGCTGTTTATACGCGACGAATTTACGGGAATCGGAACAATTACTTATATCGAAGAAGACGGAACTTTCGGTGCGCTCGGTCATCCCGTTTCAGACAAAGGAAAGGGCAAACCTATAAAAATCAACAGCGGCAAAATGTATCTCTGCACCGTTATGGGAGTAACGAAAGGGGTTCGCGGCAAAGCCGGAGAGATACGCGGATTGTTCGATGGAAACGAGATTATAGGAAATGTAAAATCTAATACAGTAAAAGGAATTTTTGGAAAAATTGTGCCTAATATAAAAACCTCGTTAACAAAAAAAGCAACTATCGGCGATCCCACCCCCGGAAACGCCCAAATACTTTGCACGATTGAAGGAAACACTGTAGAATGTTTTTCGGCAAGCATAATAAAAGCGGCTTCGTCCGCTGCAGACAATAAGGATATCGTTATAAAAATAACAGACAAAGAGCTTATAGAAAAGACGGGCGGAATACTTCAGGGAATGAGCGGAAGCCCCATTCTTCAAGACGGCAAGCTTGTCGGCGCAATCACTCACGTTTTTTTAAACGATCCCGAAAAAGGGTTCGGCATATCAATAAAAAATATGATGGCGGGTTGATTTTTCAAAAACAAGCAAAAACTTCTCAACGGAAACGCAATGCTTAGGAACGAAATCCTTGACAGCAAAAGAATAAAACGTTTTTATCGCTCATAGATTAGCTCTATGGGCGATATTTTTATAAAACGGGTAAAGTTTTTCCCGTCAACGATTAAATCCTGCGCGGAAAAGAAGTTCGTTCTTCTTTTAGTTTCCTCGATAGCTTTTATTGCGGGTGTTGTCGTCGGCTTATTTATAGACAAAAACAGTTCTCTTTTCGGTTACTGTACATACAACGCGGAGAACTATTATTGTCTTATAATGTTTAAAGAAAACAGCGCGGCGACGACTTTTTTCATTCATGCGCTTTCGGGCTTCGGATATTTTGCGATATTCTTCGTTTTCGGAACGACTATTTTTTTATTTCCTCTGTCCGTTGCGGTAACGGCATACAGGGGATATATATTCGGGGGGGCGCTCGTCGCTTTCGCTTCCATTTACGGCGCGCAGGGAGTAATTATATTTTTATTTACGCTCTTTCCTCAGAATATAATTCTGACTCTTGCGTTGATTTTCGTTTCTCCGTGTGCGGAATTATTTAAATGCTCAGGCAAGAAAAAATTCTTTATAAATCATTCGATTAACACGCTGATTCTGTTTGTCGTAAGCATACTCGGAGGATTAGTAGAGCTGTTATTACTCGTTTTGCTTCTTCGGCCGATGAATTTTCTTTTCTGAAAAAGTTTGTAGCTTTCTTCCGAATAATCTCGGTTTTTTTGCGGAAAATAATTACAGAAATATTTTTCGGAGAAAAAACAATGAAGAAAATTATATTATCGTTAATGATTTTTCTGTCGGTTTTCGGCGTCACGGTTTTATTCCGCAACGTTTACGTAAGCCGGGCGGAAGTGAGAGCGAAAAGCTGCATTCTGATGGATTACGACAGCAAAACGGTCGTATACAAACAAAATGAAAAAGAACGCCGCCCCATAGCGAGCATGTGTAAAATAATGACTTTGCTTTTGATTTTCGAGGAAATCGATAACGGAAATATTTCTCTCGACGAAACGATGACGATAAGCGAAACCGCGGCGGGGATGGGGGGAAGCCAGGCTTTCCTCGAAGCAGGCGGAGAATACCCCGTAAAAGAGCTTATAAAAAGCATAGTTATCGCTTCGGCAAACGACTCGTGCGTTGCTTTTGCCGAGAGAATTTCCGGCAGCGAGGATCAATTCGTCGAAAAAATGAATTCGAGAGCGAAAGAACTCGGAATGAACGACACTCTGTTTTCCAACTGCACGGGACTTCCTAAGCCCACACAGTACTCTACGGCGGAAGACGCGGCAAAAATGTTTTCGGAACTGATAAAACACGAAACCTATTTCGAGTTTACTAAAATTTGGACGGACGCGATAAATCACCCGAAAGGGAGAATAACAGAACTTACGAACACAAATAAAATGGTTCGCTTTTATAACGGCTGCGACGGCGGCAAAACGGGATATACGGCAGAGGCAGGGCATTGTCTGTCCGTAACGGCAAAAAGGGGGAATATGCGCCTCGTGGCGGTTGTAATCGGCGCGCCGGACAGTAAAACGAGATTCGCCGCGGCAAGCGAACTGTTAAACAAGGGATTTAACGAATACGAAAATAAAACTATACTGAATTCAACAGAAGCAATGGATTTTACCGTTTACGTTCACGGCGGCGTTAAAAAGAACGTTCTCGTAAAGCCCGAAAAAGACTGTTATTTCTTCTGTAAAAAGGGAACTCAGACAGACTTTCGAGTAGACGCGGAACAAGACTTCGGAGTAAAAGCTCCGCTAAAAGAGGGCGACAGAGTAGGCGTTCTGAAAGTATACAAGGACAATGCCGAATACGACGAAGTATCTCTCGTAGCGGCGGAAAACATAGACGAAATTTCATATTTCGGATATATCCGCGACGTTATGAGGAACTGGTCTTTGTGCAGCTGAACTAATAATAGCTTCTTTCTCTGTTAACACAATATTAAATCGGTTATAACTGAATATTAACTTTTCCCGAATTGGGGCGGACGACTCAAAAAAAACAACGCGTCCGCTCTTTTTTTTGTAAAATATTTGCTGAAATTTATTGCCAAAACCGCGTTTTTATTATATAATATACGCAAGATGACATTCGAAAACGTTATTGCGACGATCGCGTCGATAATAGTAATTCTGATTGCGCTTCCGCTGCATGAGTTCGCTCATGCGTTCGCGGCGGTAAAGGCGGGCGATCCGACGCCGAAGCTGGAAGGCAGATATACGATAAATCCGCTGAAACATTTCGATCCCATAGGGCTTCTGATGCTTGTCGTTTTAAGGTTCGGCTGGGCAAAACCCGTACCTATAAATCCTTATAATTTCAGGCATTTGAGAAGGGATTACTTCTGGGTATCATTTGCCGGTATTCTGTGTAATATCGTAATGGCTTTCCTGTCGTCGTTTCTGCTCGTTTTATTCGGTATAATCACTTACTCGGTTTTCGGCAGCGAGATAGCGAGCGCGGGTTTATCCGCTTATACGAGTTCTAAGACGACGTTCGCACTGCTCGAATTCCGCATTCTCGAAATTCTTTTCGACTCAGGATATATAAGTTCGGGCATATACATCGTTTTCGGCTTAATCTACTACGTTCTGTATTTAGGCGTGATCATAAACATAAACCTTGCGGTATTCAACCTTATTCCGGTTTACCCGCTCGACGGTTTCAGAATTCTCGATTGCGCTTTAAAGAAGAAGGGGAAAGTATTCGAGTTCCTCGGAACGAAAGGCTATTACGTGCTTCTCGGGCTTATACTTTGGGGAGCGCTGTGCGACCTTATCGGAAACTATATTCCCTTTGCAGGAATGCTTGACGTGCTCGGGCTGGCTCTCGGGTATGCAAATAATTTTATCAGTAACTTATTCTTCGGACTGTGGGGGCTTTTCTTATGACAACTTATAACGACGTAAAATTCGAATCCAACGTGGACTATACCACGAGCCTCGATAACTTCGAAGGTCCTTTGGATTTATTGTTATATCTTGTAAAAGAAGCGAAAATCGAAATAAGGGAGATATTCGTTTCCAAAGTCACCGAACAATACCTCGAGTACATAAAACTCGCCAAAGACCTCGATATGGAAAAGGCTGCGGAGTACCTGAATATGGCGGCTACGCTCGTAGAGCTTAAGTCGAAATCTCTGCTCCCGCCGGACGTTCCCATGTACGACGATTTCGACGGACCCGAAGAATGGATCGATCCGCAGGAAGAATTCTTCCGCAAGGTCGAAGAATACAAGCTTTACAAGGAAATGAGCCAACAGCTCAAAGAGCAGGAAACTACGCAGATTTTCTTCAAACCGCCCGAAAAATCGAGTAAAGAGGTAAAAATTCAATACACCGATTTTACTTTGGACGGACTTGTGGACGCGTTCAGCAAACTGCTTTTAAAGATAGGCAAAGATCCGAACGCGAAAAAAGAAGCTAAAACAATTCAAAAGGAAATATATACCGTAGCGGGAAAAATCAATCACATAAGGCATATTTTGCTTGAAAGGCACGAATGCGAGTTCGAGGATCTGTTCCCTGAAGAAACAAACCTTTCGGAAGTTATAACAACGTTTCAGGCTCTTTTGGAGCTTCTGAAACTTCAGTATTTATCCGCAGAACAACAAACGGCTTATTCAAACATCAAAATATCTTTAAGAGATGACAGGAGTGAAGACCTTGGAGAAATTGACGAATATAATTGAGTCCTTACTGTTTGTATCGGGCAAGGAAATTTCATTAAACGATATATGCGAGAAACTTAACGTTTCCATCAACGAAGCGCGCCTTGCGGCTTTGGAACTTCAAAAGAAATACTCGGGCGAAAGCGGACTGCTTTTCCTTTATTTCAACGATAAAATTCAATTCGGCAGCAACCCCGTTTACGGCGAGCAGGTAGAAGCCGTTCTGAACCCCATAAGAGAAAGGGAACTTTCGCGCAGCATGCTCGAAACCGCGGCTATCATAGCGTATAAGCAACCTATAACGAGGGGAGAAATAGAGGAGCTTCGCGGCAACAGCGACTATGCCATCGCCAACCTGCAAAAACTCGGAATTATAGAGATTATCGGAAAAAAAGACGCCGTCGGCAGACCGAGTCTTTTCGCTACGACCGACAAATTTCTTAAACGCTTCCAGATTTCTTCGCTTGAAGATTTGCCGTCGTACGACGATATTATGGCTCAGGTGAAAGTGCTTAACGACGAGAGCGAGGATACGTATCTTTATAAGAAAGACGTTTACGTCGATAACGGCGAAGAAGACGTTATGCCTCCTCAGCGCGAATTCGTTCCCAAGCAGAAGGCAGAGGAAGAAGAATCCGACGATGATAAGCCGCAGGAAACAGAGATTAAAGACGAAGAAATTCCCGATTATCTCAAAGGCGACGACGTCGAAGTAATTTCCGCAGACGAGGACTACGAGGAAGACGAAGAGGAAGACTCGGGAGAAGAAACCGACGACGAAGATTCTTCGGACGAAGACGAAGAATTCGCTCAGTATTCCATAGACGATATGGAGTATGAAGACGAAGAAGAGGAGTCCGAAGAAGACGAGGACTACGAGGAAGACGAAGAGGAAGAGGGAGATTACGAGGAAGACGACGTATAAGTTTCTCCCTAAATTATCGAACACCCTGCGATAATATAATAAACATGAAAGAAACGGAAATAAAACGCTGCGTACTGTACGACCGCGACTGCATCGGCTGCAACGAATGTTTGTTTTGCGATCTCGATCCTACAAAGATTTGCGACAACTGCGGTAAGTGCCTCGAAGACGGCGATAAAGAGTACAACAGCATACAAATTTCGGGTATAAGAGGAAACAAAGAGGACGATGACGACTAAAAACTCCTTCGGGCGCACGTTGCCCGAAATACCCGTAAACTATATAAAAATCGATACGCACTGCCACACGAAACCGTCAAGCTTATGCTCGGAAATTTCGCCCGAAAGACTTGTAGATTTATATGTAACTCACGGTTACGACGCTGTAGTTCTGACAAATCACTATCAGAAAAGCCATTTAGCTCAATTCGGAGATAAACCGAAAGATATTATTGACGGCTTCCTTGCGGATTATTACGCTACGGTTAAAGCGGCAAAGGGAACACGACTGAAAGTATTCCTCGGGGCGGAAGTAAATTTCTTAAATACGGAAACTTTCGAACTACCGGGCGGAGAAAAAGTGCTTGTTCACGGCGAATTTTTACTTTTCGGCGTTAGCGAGAATTTCCTTAAAAACACTTACGATCTGTGCGATTTAACGCAGAAAGAACTTTTCGAACTGTGCGACGGCGAAAATATTTTGTGCTATCAGTCGCACCCTTTAAGGACGATGCACCACTGTAAACCGCTCGATCCGAAATACATGCACGGCGCCGAGGTATTTAACCCGCACTTTTATCAGGACAATCGAAAAGCACTTGAATTTGCCAAGGAGAACAATCTTTTAATATCGGGCGGCAGCGATTTTCATTACGAAAGCGACGCGGGCAACGCGGCTATGTACGTTCCGAAAGATGTTTCCGACCAATTCGAACTTAGAGATTATCTTAAAACGGGTGAAAGCTTAATTGCCGACAAAAACGGTCTTATACTAAAAAACGGCTTATTTTTAACAGAATAAGCTTTGATACGTCAAAATAAAAACGCACCGAAGAACATTAAATCTGTTCGTTTCGGCGCGTTATTTTTATAATTTAGGAATGAAAAATGGAATTTATAAGATACTTTTTTCCGGGGTAAATTTTATTTAAGATACTTTTCGAATTTTCCGAGATAAATTTTCCTTACGCAGAGAGTAACCGAAACGATATCTTCTTTATAGTCGTATTCCGCGCTTTCGGATAGTTTCGCTAAAGATGTAAATTCGGGCATATCCGCATAGGAAATTTCAAGCGATAAAATCGAATAGAGGTCGGAAAAAGCTTCGTTGATTCTGTCTTTCAGCTTGTCAAGGCCGACGCGGTTTTTAGCTGAAATAAACACGGCGTTTTGAGGAAAACAGGTAAAATCTTCGACTTTGTCGCATTTATTGATTACGGTAACGACCGGCGGAAGGTCTTTAAACTCCGCAAGCGTTTCTTCGGTGGTTTTTAGCTGATTTACCCAATCGCCGCTTCCGTCTGCAACGTTAAGTATAAGATCTGCGTTTGCGGCAAACTCGAGAGTGGACTTGAAAGCTTCGATAATGTGGTGGGGAATATTTTTGATAAAACCGACGGTATCTACTACAACCACCTCGAAATTCTTTAATTTCAGCTTTCTCATCGTCGGATCGAGAGTGGCAAAAAGTTTATCTTTGCAGTAGGTATCCGCACCGGTAAGCGCGTTTAAAAGCGTGCTTTTGCCCGTGTTCGTGTACCCGACGAGCGCAACCGTTTTGCATTCGTTCTTTTCTCGTCTCACCGTCTGAACGCTTCGCCTCGTTTTGAGTTCGTCAAGCTTTTTTTCGAGGTTTTTAATGCGAAGTCTTATGTGTCGTCTGTCCGTTTCCAGCCTGCTTTCGCCCGGACCTCTCGTCCCGATACCTCCGCCAAGCCTTGAAAGGCCTTGTCCTTTGCCTTTAAGTCGAGGGTAAATATATTTAAGCTGAGCAAGTTCAATCTGCATTTTTCCTTCGCTCGTAACGGCGTTAGACGCGAAAATGTCGAGTATAAGCGTCGTGCGGTCGATTACCTTTACGTCATCGAGCGCAGCTGAAATATTCAGAGTTTGAGAGGGAGAAAGCTCCCCGTCGAAAATCACGAGATTAACTATGTCGAAATCGATAGAAGTCTTAATTTCTTCTATCTTGCCGGAGGTTATAAAAGTTGCCGCAGAAATTTCGCGAACGTAGTATGGAAAAATTTCGTCTATTTCTGCGCCGGCGGAGAGGGTAAGCTCTTTAATTTCTTCGCATTTCTCTGTTTTGTCGTCGCCGGACGATAACGGAACGATTATAAACGCTACTTCTTGTTTTTTATTATCCATTTCAATCTTTTCTCAGCTTAATCACGCTTGCTGATTTTCTTCTGCTTTCTTCGGAAATAGCCGCGTAATGCTTTCTCGTCGTGTTTACGTCTTTATGCCCGAGGCAGTCCGCAACCTGATAAATATCGCCCGTTTCGCGATATAAATTCGTGCCGTAAGTGCTTCTCAGTTTGTGCGGCGTAATATGTTTAAGCGGCGTAACTATGCTCGCATACTTTTTTACTAAATTCTCTACCGCACGCACGCTCATTCGCCTGTTTTGGAGAGATAAAAACAAAGCTTTTTCGTCTTCGGGAACGTCCTTGTTTTTTTTGCGCTCGGAAACGTACTTAAAAAGGCATTCTCCTACCTCGTCGGGGAAATACAAAATAGTTCTGTTTCCGCCCTTTCTCGTAACGATGAACCCGTTTGTCATAAAGTCTATATCGTCCACGTTAAGACCTACAAGCTCGCTTATACGAATGCCCGTTCCGAGGAAGAGGGAGAGAAGAGCAACGTCGCGCAGCTTTGTGTTTTCGTGGTATTTTTTCATATGAGGAGTGAGTTCTTCTCCGTATTCCGCTTCGTTTAGAATATCCACGACTTCGTTTACTTCCAGCCTGACTATTTCTTTATCGTGAATTTTCGGCAGAGAAATTTTTGCCGCTTCGTTAGAATCGAGCAGCCCTTTATTGAAAAAATATCTGAAAAAAGAACGAACGGACGCGAGTTTGCGTTTTTTCGCCTGCTCGTTGCACGACCGCGTTTTTCCTTCGGGATCAACGTAATTTCCGAGATACGAAAGGAATTTTTCAAAATCGAAAGACTCGATTTCCTCCAATTTTTCAAGCGTGATTTCGTTTGGGGTAAGAGGGGAAAACCTCTCTTTTGAAAGGTAATCGAAAAACACCCTTAAATCGTACGCGTAATTTAGCCTCGTAAGCGTAGAAGTTCTCGGCTCTATACCGACGAAGTAATCCTCGACGTAAGGGGGAAGAGACTGAATTATTTTTTTAATTTTAATGATATTTGCGCGATTTCTGTCAGCGTAAAAATCTTTTCCCATAAAATCAACTCCGTTTTTACTTTATCATAATTTCTCAAAAAAAGCAATTAAACAATAATAAATCTGCCATCGTCGTTAAATTTTTTTGCTAACGGCACAACATTCTTATGGCAGGCGGTTAAAGGATTATAGAGGGGGAACGGGTTTGAAAACAATAAACTTCCGGGGTTACAAAAAAATTTTCGTTTTTATCTCTTTTGCGTATAGTCACATCTGCTTTGCTTAAAATTACTTTCCGATAGTATCCGATTAACGGACGGTTTTTTTCGCATCAAAAAAAACCAAACCTCATAGTTTTCCGCTCGCACATAACTTTTTAGATCTAACGACTAACGATAAAATAGTTTAAACAACTTAATATCAATTTTTTAATAACAAGATAAGTCTAAAAGTACGGGGAAGAGAGAAACAAAACCGCTTCAAACACTTATATACAACTCTGCGTAAAACCCTTGTTTTACGCAGAGTTGTACTATAATCTTTGATAAAATAACATAAAAATTTAAACTTGTCAAGTAAAATTACAAACTTTTTAAAAATTACTCAAATTTTTACACACGCATTGACGCAGTAGTGCGTGTGTCATAAGCGCCTGAAGCGCTGTTCCTGTATAAGGGCGAACATCTTCGTACACATTCCATTTAATCAGAAAGAGCCTGCTCAATCACTTGAACAGGCTCCGTATACATTTAACGGCGTATAAGCCTTTGAAAAGGCTTGCGAAACTTTTAATGCGCGGACAAGTCGCGAGGGTTATCCGTCCCCTCTACACGCGGAAGTTGCCGTTAAATTCGATATTGTGTTTGCTTACGTGAAAATTGCCGAGGTTAACCATAACGTGCCGTGTTGGTGTAGTTACGGGCTGAAAGTAACTCTTTCCGAGGTACGCAGAGGGCGAGCTCGGGGGGCACAACCATTCCCCCACTACTCGCCCCCCAAAAAAACAAACTCGCGTACGCTCGACAAGGGCAAACACCTTAACCCGGACTTGTGACGTATAATTGCGCAAAGTTGAGTTGAGTTCGGAGGAGTTCCGAATTCTATACTTTTTACCCCTTGAAACTGTAACACGGATAAGTCGAAACAGTTTACACGTAATTCGAAAGAGTTCACTTTTGGCTTATTTAAATGGCTCAAAAATTGTACGGGCACAAGCACCATACTATTGTCGGGAATTTCGACTTTGACCATAAAAAAGCCTTTTAATTTCGTTACACCCTTGTTTTACGCAGAGTTGTACTATAATCTTTGATAAAATACCATAAAAATTTAAACTT
>JALEKY010000010.1 GCA_022768945.1 Christensenellaceae bacterium
ACGGTGCCGGCGTCGGTTGTCGACTTACCGAAAGTAACCGATACGCCCGCGTCTGTCGCTATATAAAACATCGGAGCGTCGGTCATGTTGTTACCGAGTGTTACGGTCACGTCTTTTTCGGAATACAGCACGTAGGAAGCGCCTTTTTTAAACGTAACCTTTTCGGTCACGGTGAAGTTTTCCGTTAAAGCGATTTCGGTAACGGTTCCGTCAGTCGCCGCCTCTTCGATTGCCGTTTTAAAAGCCGTAAACGCCGCGTCGGGCGTGGGTGTTTCGTCTTCCGCGCTCGCGGTTAAGGCGAGTCCGAACGAAAGCGAAAGAGTAAGCATTGCCATTAAAATGGTGAGCAAATACTTCTTCATTGTCATTTTATCCTCCTTATATTTAACGGTTTTTACCGTTTGTTTCGATGCGGGAATAATCCCTTTGTAAATAAATCAGCCTTTTACCGCGCCCATCGCAAGCCCTTCCACGAACTGCTTCTGAACGAGGAGGTAAACGATTAAAGGCGGTATCATCATAACCGTCGCTATAGCGAAAGTTTTCGGGTAATCCGCGCCGCCGAACCTTTGCGGATTGGAAAACAATTCCATAAGAGTGGCGGAAGTCGTTGCGAGAAGTCTGTATTCTGTCTTGCTCGGCAACATGATAAGGCTCGTCATATAGTCGTTCCAGTTGGCTACGAACGTGTTGAGTATCATCATAGAGAAAATCGGGCGAACAAGGGGGAGATACAGTTGCAGAACTATACGCACGAAGCTCGCGCCGTCGATTTCACCGCTTTCCGCCATATCGTTGCCGAGAGAAACGAAACATTGACGGAAAAGAAATATAGAATACGCGCTTACCCAGCCCGTTATATACAGAACGCCCGGGTTATCTACCCAACCGGTGCCGCCGTCGCCTAAAATGTTGTTTCCGCCTACGAGCGGGAATTTGCTCATCCAGATGAAGTTAGGAACCATCATGGCAACGCCCGGTATCATAGTGGAGCTTAAAAGAATAGTGAAAACTATTCGCTTATACTTAAAGTTTACTTTTGCGAACACGTATCCGCCGAACGACGAAACGAATACCGAAACGACAAATCCGACTACCATTCTCGAAACGGTCAGGAACATCGGAAAAAGAATATCCGTTTCCGCTTTGAACAGTATCGCGTAATTGCCGAGCTCCGTCCACGGGTGCTTCGGAATAGGCAAAAGCAGAGAAGCTTTGTATTCTTCTACCGAGCAAAGCGAGCCGAGCAGCGAATACACGAAAGGATAAACCATCACTATTCCGCCTATCGTAAGAAACAGATACGGACCTATTTTTTGAAAAACTAAAGCGAATCGGGAGGTCTTTTTGATTTTGTATGCGTTTTCCATGCCGTTAGTTATCCTCCACTTTGAGTATGCCGCTGTCCGAAATTCTGATGTTAATGAACGTGAGAATAAGAACGATTATCATTACTATTACCGAAAGCGCGCAGGAGAAACCGTATTTGAAGTTTTTGAACGCTTCGTCGTACAGTCTGTAAAGAACTACTTTCGTGGATTGATCGGGCCCGCCGTTCGAAATCAGCAGAACGGGTTCGAAAATATTGAATGCGCCGATAAAGCCGGTTATAAGAATGTAGCCGAGCATAGGACGGAGAAGTGGAAGGGTGATATACCACATTTTCTGGCGTTTGTTTACGCCGTCGAGGTAAGCCGCTTCGTAAATTTCCTTGTCTATGCCGTTAAGACCGGCAAGGAAGTACATCGCGGTGCCGCCCGTGCCGCCCCAGGTCACTATGAAAATTATCCAGAAGTACATCCACCCGGTAGAAAGTTTCCAGGCGATCATTTCACCGCCGAGGCTTTCTATTATGCGGTTTATCGTACCGTCGTTGGCGAGCATTACGTTAAAGAATTCGCTGACGATCGCGCCGGAAAGAAGCCCCGGTATGTACCAGATCATTCTGTAAAAAGTGCTGCCTTTTACTATGGCTTTCATCGCGAGCGAGGCGAGGAAGCCGAACAGCATTCCGCATACCACCACGCCTACCGCGATGACGAACGTTATCAGTATAGACCTGAAATATTCGGGATACTTGAATACGTCTGCGTAGTTTTTCCAGCCAACCCATTCGGATACGAATTTGCCCGCTTTGATCGTTTCTCCGTAGTTCGTAAAAGACATTACGAACAGTATGACTATAGGAACGATCGTAAACAACGCGAAGTATATCAGAATCGGCGTCATTACAGCCCAGCCTTTAATGTTATCTCTTTTACTCTTTTTCATGACGATTATCTGTTAAGACATTCAACCATTTCGTTGTGCGTTGCCGTCATCTGCGTTTTAACGTCCGCTTTGTCCGTGGTATATACTCTGTTTACGTACGTCTTCCATGCGTCCCATATAAGGGAAGCGTTTTTCGTAAAGCCGTACAGACATTTTACGTTAACATAGTCACTGCTTTGCAACGGAACGAGCAAAGGTTTAACGGTGGAGTAATGGTATTCTTCCGTTTTGATTCCCTCGTCGGTAAGTACGGAGTTTAAAGTGGGCAGACCGTACGTAAGGCGTAAACAAGCTCTCTGCACGTCCTCGCTCATCATAAGGTCTATAAACTTAGCCGCGAGGTCTTTCTTTTTGCTCGTAGTCATAATGCCGTAATAAACGGAACCTACGGAAACGTTGGAATGAATGTTCTTATCCTTGAATACGGGTAATTCCACGCCGATTATATCGTTTTCGGAAAGAGTTCCGCGTGAATTGAGAATTACGTTGCTGCCGTCTACTACATACGCCGCCTGCGCTTCATAGAAGTATCTGAGCTGGTCGTCCGTTTGCTGAATGCCTTTCGCTCCGTCGGGACCGGTTTTGCCGAGGTCGTACATCATCTGCAGAGCGAGTTCGTTTTTATTGAACGCGATGGTTCCGTCGTCGTTAGCGAAATCTCCGCCTGCCTGGCGCATAAACGCCAAAGCTCTCCATTGAGAGTCGTCGCTCGTCGTGTCGTTGAGAAGATATCCGCCCTTGCCTTTTACGTTGTTGTCCGTATAATACTTTTTAATATCTCGGCAGATAAGAAGAAGGTCTTCCATCGTAGCGGGTTTTAACGGATCTATGCCGGCGTCCGTATATTTTTGAGCGGGTACGTTGTTCGCGTCTAAAATCTTTGCGTTTCTGAGCGCGCGTTTGTTAATCCACAGCGCGAACGTACCGGTAACGGACGGAACGGCGTACAATTTGTCGTTGTACATACCTCTTTCGAGAAGGTCTGCGGACATAAGAGAACGATATTTGTCGTCGAGAGGCTCGAACGTTTCGCCGTCGATAAGCTTTTTAAGATACTGTTCGCCGGGAACGACGTCTACCTGAATATTCGTGATAAGCGCGTTGGAAACCGCTTTGTTGAGGTCTTCGCCCCAGCCTTGAAAGAGAAGCTTGAGTTTTTTGCCTTCGTTTCTCTTTTCGAATTCGTCCACGATGTACTTTGTATAGAGAGCCGTCGGGTTTTCTTCGTCTACCACAAGGGTTTGTTCGTAGTTAACGTCGAGTCCGGCGCACCATACTACAAGAGTGTCTTCGGTTATTCCGTCTTCTTTCTTGCATGCGGAAAAGGGAATAGCCAAAAGGAGCGCAAGCAACGCGCATAAAAGTTTTACGTTTTTTTTCATCTTATTTTTCTCCTTAAATTTTTGCATATATAGGCGGCGGTAAAAAGTATCGGCAACGCAAATAAAGCCGAAGCGCCCTCCGCAGAGGACTTGCAGCCTTTTTCAGAGCCGGAACTTTTATCTCCCGACGCGGCTACGTTTACCTTTTTCGTCGTTTTTAAGCTTATGCCTTCGTCCACTTCGTATTCCCCGGCGTAGATAGTGCCCGTTACCGAAACGTTTCCTACCTGAGTCGCCGTTTTCCATTTCCAGGCTATTTCGAGTTCGATTTTTCCGCCGCTTGCGAGGGTTGCCGAAACCTTATCGGGAAGGGTATGTTTTTCTCCGAGTTTTATATCTTTCGAATCCGTTATCTCGTCTATCGAAACTATATAATCTTTAACGTCGAATTCAATGGTATACTCGGTGGGGATACCTTCCGCAAAAGCGTAATCGGAAGTAAGAGTCATTTTATTTTGTTTTTTGCCGATTTCGTCGGACGCAGTCCACTCGTATTCGGCTTTAACGCTCGTTATTTCGCCGTTAATGAGAAGAGCCGGGATTGTCTTAGGCAGAGAGATTTTTTTACCTAAAAGAACCGTTTGCGAGCTTTTCGGCAACGTGCCTATTTTATCTATTATTAGTTCGCCCGTTACGGTAAGGTTCAGCTCTATAGCCGTAGATACCCCGTCGGCTGTGAGTTTGCCGTCAGTCTGTATCGTCCCCGTTATCGGAACGTTCCCGAGTTTTACCGCTCTTGTCCAGCTCCATTTAACGTTAAAGTTTTCGGTTTTACCGGTGAACAGAGTTGCTGTAACTGCGGAGGGGAGATTGTGATTGCTACCGAGTGTTACTTCGTTTTTCGCCGCTTGTTCGATTTCGCTAAGGTTTACCGAAGTTACGTAATCGCTCACGTTGTAGTAAACGGTGAATTCGTTCGGTTCGGAAGAGGGAACGTTCAACCCGGTAAAATCGAGGGAACCTTTGATCTCGTCCGCGCCTTCGGTATCGGAAACGTTTTGTCTGTCGTACGAAACGGGAATTCTTATCGTGCCGCCTACCACGGTATAACCGTTGAAAAATGTCGGCAGATTGTGTTTCAATCCGATGCCTATAAGTTTTCTCGAATACTCGCTCGTTTGCGGCAGCGTGGTTTTATCTATTGAAAGAATTTGTTTGTCGTATCCTTTTTCTGCAATTTCTTCGGGGGATATTTCATAGAAATAACGCTTATTTTTGTCGGTTTTATCCCAACTTAAGCCGAAGTAATAATCTCTGTCCAACGTTCTTTCGATATATGGTCCGGTTTTTCCGTCGAATGTTCCCGCGAGCATTTCTTTTTTTATCGTTATAATGTCCGTGCCGTCAAGTCTTAAACCCGCCGCGCCGAGGTTTCCGACCGGCCAGTTTATGTTTAAGCAGGACATATTCGAGTAATCGATATTTATCTTTTCTCTTCCGGAAGAGGCGGCGGATTTAGAGTATACGTCCGTATAAATCGAACCCGCGCTTATATAAGTCACCGTGGAGGGTAAAAGACTTTGTTTCAGTCCGTTTATGAATACATACTCGCGGAAATCGAGATAATCTTCGGAGAGGGGATTGTCTAATCCTGAAGACGGCTCCTGAAATTTAGCCGCGTCGAGCTGAAAAGTAAGCCCGTAATGAGTGCCGTTGTCCGCGTCGCGAAGCCCCGAAGCGACTATCTTTGCCGTCGGTATATCGTTAGCGGTTATTTTTTCGAAGTATCTTTCGTCTGCCGTATCGCCCCAATGCAGTCTGAAGTAGTAATCTCTGTCGAGTACGGCTTCTACTTCTTCGTCCTTTTTAAAAGTGTTTGTAGGCATTCCGGCTTTTATTACGAGTATGTCCGAGCCGTCGTATTTCAAAAGTTCTCCGGCAAGCTTAACCTGCCAGTTGAAATTTATAACGTAGTGGCTGCCGTCTTCGTTCAGCGTATATTCTTCTCTCGTTGTTCCGTTTGTTTTCTTATACGTCGCGTTGAATTTCGGGGTAGAAGAAACGTAAAATCCTCCCGCTCCTGCAGGTATAACGCTTCTGCCGTTTACCCAAAGGTACTCTTTTAAATTGAAGTAGGGGGAATTCGGATCATGATTGTCAAGTCCGGAAGAGGGTGTGCCGGGATATTCCGCATCGGTCTCTATAACGAGTCCTACGACTATTCCTATCCCGGGCAAATCTTCGTAACGTACGGCATAATCGATTACGGAGTTTGTTTCGCTTGCGGTAAGCGCGTGCGCTTTATTCGTCTTATCGATGGACGTCAGTCCTGCAAACGAAAAACATAGCGCGACGGCGCACAATAACGGCAATAGTAGTTTTTTTATCATTTTCAGCCTCTTTTTTGTATCTAAAAGAAAGTTAAATCACGCGTAAAACACGCGTTATCGGTCGTTTTTATTTAAGAGAGAATATTGCTTCTGCTTTATGACTAAAAACGAGCGTTTAAATATCGGGATAGTATCCTGCGTCGGCTCTGTCTCGGTATTCGCCGTAAAGTGCGAAGAACGTATACGGATCCACTATTTCGAAGTTATAATCGGGATACTTGTTCTGAAGCGCCTCGAAGCTGTTGAACAGGTCCGTAGGCGTAACGAGTATTACTCTGCAAACGTGGAACATCGGTCTTCCGAGCTCGGTAACGTTGATAGCGTTTGCTTTTAAGGAGCTCGAATACTCCGCCGCGTCGTCCGTAAGAAGTTTCAGTACGCCCGCCTGATAGCAAATGGTTTTGCCTACTTTACCGGGATCTTTACCCGTAAATACCACTCCGTTATGTCGATAAATCGTTCTGCTTCCGTTTAATACGGCTACGCCGGACGGGTAAAGTTTTGATAGTCCGTCGTAAATTCTGTTTCTGAGCGAGGAGCTCATCGTATTGAAATCTTCGCCAGAAAAATACGTGCCCATAATGTCTATGTCGTATTTTTTGTTGTATTTTTCTATTATGTCGACGTAATCTTCGAGGCTACCGTTCAACCCCTCTCTGTCGCTCGAAGCGTAGTTCGACCAATAATTGTAACCGTATCCGTTATTGCCGCCTACAAAGTAGTCGTTGTCGGTTGCGTTCTCGTACATATATTCGTAAACGTGCGCAGCTCTCGGCTCGTTTATCGGAATTATCGGCCAGCAGAGGGGATAATCTCCGAGTCGGGGATCCGAGAACATAGTGGGGATACTTCTGTTCAGCCATGAAGCCGCGTCGTAGTCGCCCATATAAAACATAACGTAATTTTTGTTTTCTAAAACGGCGTTGTTCTTTTCCGTTCTCATTCTCACCGCGTTTTTGTTTACGAACTTCGTCGTGGGTTCGTACAAACGATATATGGAGGAGTTTGCGTAGCCGAAGCTGTCGGGAGTCCACACCACGTTGTATTTGGTAAAGAATTTGCTTGCGATTCCTTCGCCGCCGCCGGGGGTAGCCGCGCCCGACTGAACGTGGTTGGAATACTTCAAAGCCCACGGATTTCCTCCGCCGATTTCTATCGGTCCGTCCACGGCTCTCGCGTTTTGCTCGGTCAGTATTTCCGCAAGAACTTCGCTGTCCGTGCCTACGTCCTGAGTCGTATCGTCTATAGGCACTATAAGGTTGTTCGTGGCAAGGTCGACGAAGAACGCCTTTTCCGCAACATGGTAATCTCTGTGCATAAGCGTGTTTTCGAGAGCTCTGTCAACCCAGTTGATCGCCGCGCCGTGAGCCACTGTTCCGTTACCGAGTCTTCCGCCGTCGGGGGTAAGGTTGTTTACCGGCATAAATCCGTCGGGGCCTACCCAGCCGTCCGCGTAGTTGCTCATTACGTAAGGATTGCAGAGGTTTGTTTTAATATATTTTTCAAGGGCGTAAAGATAAGCATCGCATTTCGCGCTGCCCGTGCTGCCTCGGTCTGTCTCCCAGATTTTTTCGCCTTTGTTTCCTGTAAACTTATCGGTTAAATCGAGTTTTACTTCGAATAAGTCTTTAACTTCGTAATACACCGAATCGAGATCTTGCGAGTATCTTACGGGCAGAGTATCGTTTACGCCGGCGTCCGTCGTCGCTACGTTCGAAGTAGCCGGTACGTTGTTGTCCCACAGCGCAAGCCCCGAGACGAACGGTTTGAATATTCTTAGGAGAGTTCCGAGACTCTTTACCTTAACACGATTTTCTTCAGATTGAAGGAATTTCTTTTCGGATAAATATTCAAGCCAGAACATATCCGTTTCGCCGTAGCCTGTCTGATAAGTTCTCGTATCGAATCTTATATAAATGTGAGGTTCGTTTCTGTTTACGATGCCTTGCAGAGAAGCGAGTAAAGTGCCTAAATCCCACACGGTCTGATAATTCGCGCGATATTTTTCGAAGATCTCCCAGAAGTCGTAAACGTAAAGTTTGTTTTTATCGTAAGCAATCGAAAGGTCGTCTTCGTCCTCGTCGAAAGCGAGTGAAACGGGGAGTTCGCCGTTGGAAATCCTTCCGTCGTAACCGTCCGTGCTTTCCAGAATAATTCTCTGTACGGCAATAGCGTTAAGCCCGGAGGAGAAAACTCTTACGTCGTATTTTCCGGCTTTCGTTATTTCGAAAGTAACAGAGAAAGAGGTGAAGTCGTCGGTAATAAGTGAGATGCTTCCCGTTATGTGTTGGTTTGCTATAACTTTGCCGCTGTCGTTTACAACCTGAAGAGCGGCGACGGGGTTGTACGTGTTCGTCGCACCGGATTTGCCGGAAACGCCGTATACCGCAAGTTCGGCGGTAAGGGTGTAAGTTCCGCGAAGCAGGGTGACGTCGTTTGCCGCCGCTACAACGCCTTCGTTTTCGAGTTTAACGGTGTTTGCCGTGTAGTTTTCTATTCCTACCCGCCAGGTTCTGTTCTCGGCTGCTTCGCCTACTTCGTGAGTGAGAGCGGGATCCGTTCCGTAATAACTGAAAACGGTTACGCCGCTTTGAATTTCTCTGTCGTCTATTTTTTGCGCGTTGCAGGCAAGCAAAGAAAAAATCATCGAGAAAGTGATTGCCGCTGCCGCTATTCTCATAAAACTATTGCGCATTGTTTTTCTCCTTTGTTTTTCTTGCCGCAATAAACGCCGTAAAATAAAGTGCGAGCGAAATAACGGCATAAGCGTCCGTTTGTACGGTTGAAGCACAGCCGCCGTCCTTAGTTACGGTTATTTCGATTACGTCCTTGATTTCCGGGTTTGCCGCAGAGTACGCGGTTATTTTCGCTTTGCCCGTTCCTACGGCGGTAAGTTTTCCGTTTTCGTCCACGCAAGCTACCGCGTGATTGTCCGATACGAAGCAGATTTCATACTCCGTCGTATCTGCGGGCGAAAGTATCGGTTTAAGCTCGATAACTGCGTTAATCTTTGTTTTAAAGGACTTTTCGGAAAAATTCAGCGAAACTAAATGAATGTTTTTATTGATTACCCGTATTGTTTTTTCGTACCTTTCATCGTTTCCGAAAAGGTCGAGAGAGATTGTCGCCTCGCCCTCGGAAACAGCTATAACCGTTCCGTCCGAACGAATTTTCAGTACTTTTTCGTTGGAAGAGGAAAAGCTTGCAAAGTCTTTAAACGTTGCGTTGTCGGGCTTTATTTCAGCCGAAAGTTTATACGTTTTTCCTACGAAGAGTTCGCTCGGCGCGTCAATCGTCACGGACTCGGCGGGAACGAGTTTTATCTGTTCGTCCACTATAACGTCCTCGGTTTGTTCGGCTTCGTAAATTTTCAGTCCGTTTATGCCGAGGTTCGCTCTCTGAGAGTAATTCGCGTGTTGCTGAAAGAGCAGGAACGAGAGGTTACTCAAATTCGGGTTGCCGGTTTTTGTCATTGCCGAAACTTTTATTCTTACACGGTTCCAACCTTCGTAGAGTTTGTTCCAAAGGGTTTCGTCTATTTTATACATAATGTGGTTTGTAGACCAAAGCCCTGTGGAAATAGGTTCTCCCACGCCGAAATATCCGTTTTTTTCGTCAGAGTCGGGGTTTCCCGCGCCGATAAAATCGCCCTTGTTCATTATAAGAAGATTGAATTCGATAACCGTGTTTTCAAGTTCGAAAGAGCTTATAGAGAAGTTGGAAAGCCCGCCCGCCGTTTGTCCGGAAAAATTTCCGAAGCGGGTTATCGAGCCGTCGCCTGCGGGTGAAATAAGGTGCTTTTCGTCTATATCGAAAGCGCCTTCTCTCAGCGAAGAGTTTATATCCGGCGTTATCGTGTTGAGGGGATTTACCTTGATTTCGTCCGAAACGGTCACTTTTGCCTTAGCAGACAGATTTCTGCCTCTCACGGTCGCCGTGACGGTGCATGAACCCTCGCTTATGCCCTTAACGAGTCCGTTTTCGTCTACCTGAGCTACGAATTCGTCCGAAGTGCTCCAATCAACCGTTTCGGTGTTCTGAGAAGACTTCGGTTTTATCGAAGGCTCGAGCAAGGCCGTCGCTCCGGTTTTGATTTTTAAAGAAGAGGAGGAAAGACTTATTCCTTTAGCCGGGAAAGCAATCGGTTGAGACGAAATAAGCACGTTCGCTTTTGTCTGTTCGGTTTCCTTTATAAACACGTCGTGAAGATATAAATCTTCAAGCATCGGCGCGTACATCTTAAACGTCATGGAGGAGAGGTTTATTCTGTCCCAGCCTCTGCGATAGGTATCCTTGTCGAGAAGCGAAAATCTTATCGAAACGTGATTCCAACCGTCAACCCAGTTCACTACGTCCTCATATTGAAGCCAATAACAGAAATATCTTGCCGTGTCTTCGTTGTCTTCGATTGTAAAACCCACGTTTCCGGGAAGGAAAGGTCCAACGCTCAAACTTCCGAGGTCGGAAATATGAATCCACATTTCCAAAGTGATTTTGTCTTTATCCATATGGGAAAGCTCCAACTTTCTGCCTACGGGCTTCCAATCGGGCTTTATCAGATGAACGCTTGTGCCGGTTTTTCCGTTCGGTACGACGTTAACGGGATCGACTCCGCTCACCGCCGCATTGTTTTTCACAACGCGAACGGCACCTTCGCTTGCGAAAGTTTTCGTTACGTTAAATAATGAAAACACCGCGCAAACGCAAAGAATAAAAAATAGTATAACGCTTGTTGTTTTTTTCATCGTATTCCTCTCTTATAGTCTATCGTTTTTCAGGGAAGCCGTAACCGGTCGGCGTTTATTTGTCCGTAATTTTCAGCGTGACGATTTTGCCTTTCAGAACGTTGCTTTCGAACCTTTCCGCATCTCCGCCGTATTTTCTTTTTTCGCTCATATTAACGCGGCTTATTTTCTTGCCGGGTACGTCAACGGAAATTCGTTCGCTTTTACCTGCTCTGTTAAACAATCTAAGAACGACTCCGTCGCCTTTCTCGCTTTTTTTTAGCGCGCTTGTTTCTACGTCGCCGCGCAAGTAAACGACGGGGCTGCAGACCTTCGGCTTAACGTCCTTATAAGGATTGTTTTTAAAGAATTTTCCTTTGACCGTCGTTGTCTGTAAGCTTTCGTTGCCGGAGTACAAACGCGCCTCGTTCGCGCTCGTAAAGTAGAAGTACGGGGGATACAGAAATCTTTCGGCTTTCCTTGAAATTTCCGTCGCCGTTAGTTCTTTATTTGTGCGTAAATAGCCTAAAACACCGTTTAACTCGCCTTTTTGCTGATTTTCTTTCGCGCTTTCCCAAACGTCGCCGTTAGGGGAGAAGTCGGCAAGACGGGAAATTACTCCGGTGCTTCTCACAAGCGTAACGGTTATATCTCCGTCTTTTTCGAGCGAGTAGTCGCAGTTGCCATGGTTTATAACCGCAGCTTGTTCTGACGGATTTTTTATGAATGCGAACGACTGCGCGTAAATCGCCTTGTCTTTCGTTCTCGGATCGAAATGACTTCCGTCCGAAACGGATATATCGAACGGGATATCCGAATAAATCTCTTTTGCCGTTATACCCGTTTTGATTTTCAGCTTCATTCTGTGGTCTTCGCTCGGGTTAAATAACGTGTAGTCGATTTTCACAATGTCGGAGCCGCTTTTAAGTTCTATCGTAACGCGTGCGCGGAACTCGTTGGTTTCCGTTTTCCTGCGTTTCTCGTTAAAGTCGTATCCGGAGGGGATTTTGCCTTTAAAATCGACGATAATACACGAAATAAGGGGTTTTTCTCCGAGATTTATGATTTCGCCCGAAGCTTTGAACGGGCTGAAAGTCAGAACGTCTTCTCCCGCGCCGTTAAATACGTACGCGTCGCCCGCGTCCGCTTCGTCGGTAATTGTTATAAAGTTCTCGAGCGTTTTTCCCGAACGTTTATCGGTAAATACTACCGAATTCGGCTTGAAAGAAATTCTATAGAACTCGTTTTCTATTATTCCGTTTGTTTTCTTAAAACCGCAATTCGTCTTTTCTTTCAACTCGTTTTCGGGTTTCTTTTTAACGTAAATCGGATAGAAAGAGTAAGGCGGAATTTTTACTTTTAAACTCAGTTTACATTCCGTTGCAGGTACGGACATAGGCAGATTTAACGGAGAAATAACGTCGGCTTTATGTTTTCTCGTCGCTGTAATTACGTAATCGAATTTCTCCCCGTCGCACGAAAACAGATCGAAGCCGTTTTCATAGAAATCGTCCGGCAAATCGGCAACTAAGTCGATAACGTCGTCGTACTTTGTCGAAAGCGTGTTAACGCAAAAAATCACAAAAGTGTCGTCATCCGCAAAATCGCTTAAAAACGATCTGACCGATTTTTCCGCAAGAGATTTCAGGAGAAAATCCGTTACTTCGTCTATACGCGCGTATCTGTCAAGTAAGTGTCTGCAGGTTTCGTCAGAGCTGCATCCGCAAATCGCGTCGTGTGTAACTCCGTGCAGAAGCAATTTCCATACGTAATCGAGTTCGTCTTTAGGGTATATTCCTTTAAATCCGCTTATTTCGAGCATGGACGCGAAAGGTTCGAGTATTCTTTCTACTCTTCCCGTAAGCTCGGAATTGAGCTGTTTGAGTTTTATTCTCGAACTGTAGCAGCCTCTCAACACGTCGTAATCTCCGCCGTATCTGAGTTCGCCTCGCTCTGTCGGCAGAGTGATTTTGTTCTTTTTTATATAATCGATAGCGTCGTTTACGTAGTCATGCATCTTTGCCTGAACGGCGGTGTCTCCGTCTTTCAGGTAAGGAGAAGCGTTTTTAAGGCACTCGAGCAAATCGTTTTGCGGTTCGAGGTGGTCGACGCCGTTCATCAAAAGGCGATAGGGGAGTTTGCTTAGTCCTGCAAGCCCTCTGCCGAGCATTTCCATATCGCTCGCCGCCTGCTTTCCGTCCGAAGAAATTCTTTGCGCGTTGTTGTACCATTGTACGAGATAGAATGCGGTCACGCCGCTTCCGTCCGGGGCAATCCATTCGAATTCAAGCGGGGGCGGCACTCTGTCAAGCTCGCCTTTTTCGTTTATAAAGAATTTTGCGAATCCTCTTCCGAAAACGAAAGAGTTTATTCCGAATTCGCGGAGCAATTGCGGGAGCTGAGATATGTTGCCGAATTGATCGGGAGCGTAGCCGACCATATCGCATTTACCGAATTTAACCGATTTTTTAATGCCGTAAATAAGGTTTCTTATAGTTGTTTCGCCCGAAGACAGGTAAAAATCGTTTTGTATATACCAAGGACCTATTACTATGTTTCCGTTCTTGATAAGTCTTTTGATTTTTTTTTCGTTCTCGGGGCGAATCTCGAGATAATCTTCGATAACGGCGGCTTGTGCGTCGAAATAGAATGTGTAAGAGGGTTCTTTTTCGATAATATTTATAAGCTCGTCTATTGCCGAAACGAGTCTTAACCTAAATTTTTCAAAAGGGTAGTACCACTCTCTGTCCCAATGAGTATGGGAAATTACGTAATATTTTTGCGGCATTTCTACTTTCTCCGTCAAATAAGCAAATAATCTCCTATTGCAAGGAGTTTTGCGTTTATGCCGTTTTTACCTGCGGCTTCGAAGAATTTTTCGGGTTCTCCGCCGTGTTCTTTGAAATTCCAGAAATGACACGGCAGAACGTTTTTCGCGCCGAGAGTTCCGGCAACCGTCGCCGCTTCCGTTTCGTTTAGATTTCCGAACGCGCCGTTTATAGGCAAAATCAAAAGATCTGCCGAGTGTAATTCGGGTGATGAGAAGCAATCGGGATTGTTTGCCGTATCTCCGGTGAAATA
Source organism: Christensenellaceae bacterium (assembly GCA_022768945.1). Lineage (GTDB taxonomy): Bacteria > Bacillota > Clostridia > Christensenellales > Borkfalkiaceae > RGIG3732. Next base: position 13,789 of record JALEKY010000010.1, read on the forward strand.
GATTTTTTTGCCGGATAGTTCGAAAAGAAATCCCACCGCGTGCGGCGCAAGACTTCCGTGGTCGCATTTTACGGCTTTTACGGAAATTTTTCCGTCCGTAAATTTTTCGTCCGTTTTAATAAAAGTAACGCCTTCCGTTTTAATGCCGAGCCTCGTGCATTCTTCCTTGCAGTCGAGCGCGAGAACGCCAATCGTTCTGCCGTTTTGTAGCATTAAAGGGACGGAATCGGGATCGAAGTGGTCGTAATGAGCGTGCGAAACGAACAAATAATCGAATTCAACGTCGTCGGCATTCATTACGGGCGGCATTATTCGTTTAAATCCGAAATATCTCTCGCAACAATCGGAAAAATACGGATCTACCGCGATTTTTTTTCCGTCCGGCGTTTTGAAGACGAACCCCGCCTGCCCGAGCCAGAAGCAAGCGATTTTTCCTTCCGGAACTATTAAGTTTTCTATTTTTAAAGAAAGGGGAATCATTTTATTCTTTGTAATTCTTTATATAATCCTTGTTGAGAATCGTACCGAGTTTTTCTCTTTGCGCTTCGTCGAAAAACCGAACGATGTTATTTACCGCCATAGCCGAAGATTTCTCGAGACACTCGCTCGAGCCGGCTCCCGCATGCGGCAAAAGCATTACGTTGTCGAGTTTGAGCAAGGGATTGTCGGGTTCCGGCGGCTCGGGACAGAACACGTCCAACCCCGCCGCGGCGATAATTCCGTTTTTAAGCGCGTAGGCGAGGTCTTTTTCGTTTACGAGTTTTCCTCTCGCGGTGTTAATCAGTATGGCGGTTCTCTTCATTTTTGATAAAAATTCGGCGTTAACCATGCCGACGAGAGAGGGGAGAGCCGGAACGTGCAAGCTGAGCACGTCGGACTCTCTTATAAGCGTTTCTCTGTCAACTCTCGTAACGTTGTATTTTTTAGCGGCTTCTTCGTCCCAATTTACGTCCGTCGCAATTACGTTGCAGTCGAACCCGTAAAGCATTTTTGCAAGAGCTTTAGCTATGTCTCCGAAGCCGTACAAGCCTACCGTTTTGCCTTCGAGCTGACGGCTTACCTTGCCTTCGAAAAACCAGCTCCAATCGCCCTTTCTCACCGAAGCGTCGCGCATTGGAAATTCTCTTAAAAGGTTAATCATCATCGCTATTGCGCATTCGGCTACGGCAACGGATAGCGAACCCGCCGCATTGCACACGGCAATTCCGCATTCGGAAGCTTTCTGTTTGTCTATTTCGTCCGTACCGACGCCCCAGCGTGAAATAAGCTTCGTTTTTCCTTCGGAAAGAATTTCCACCGCTTCGGCGGGAATTTTTTCCCCGCAGGATATAACCGCGTCGTATGGTAAAAGCTTATCCGCGAAATCTAAAAAGTTTCTCGTTTGCATATCGAGAATATCCGCCTTAAACCCGTTTTTTTCAAGCTCGGATTTCATATATTCGCGGAAGGATAGGGGATTTTGTTTACCGAGAATCGCAACCTGTCGCATACGTTACTCCTTGTTGATTTCAATCATCGTCTTTATTATGCGCGAAAAAGACTTAGGCGCAAGAGCTTCGGGAAGATTGTCAAAATCGATTACGTCGGTAATAATCGCGTCGAGATTCGCGTCCGACGAAGCGAGTATTTTCGACACGGCTTCGAGGTTGCCGTATTCGCCCATAATGCCTTGAAACCGGATCTCTTTGGAAACGAGAGAGTCGATATCGAAATCCGTAATAGGATTTTCGTAAAAACCTATCGCGGCGATAAAAGCCTTTTGAGCCGAAAGCTCGAGAGACTGATTTACCGTTACGGGGTTACCGGAACACTCGAGTATGAAATCCGCAAGTCTGCCTCCCGTAAGTTCTTTCAGTCTGTCCGCAGCGTTGTATTTCGAAGAATCTATCGTTGCCGTAACTCCGATTTTTTCCGCTTGACCGAGTTTATAATCGTTTCTCCCTACAAGATAAACCTGACCTGCTCCGGCGTTTTTTGCAAGTACCGCCGCTGCAAGCCCTATACAGCCCGTGCCGATAACGACGACTATCGACGAAGAGTTTATGTCCATCTTTTTAATGCCGCCGTAAGCAACCGAAAAAGGCTCGCAAAGCGCCGCGTGTCTGAGCGAAAATCCGTCCGCTATTTTATACACGTGGCGTTCCGGTATCATAAAAAATTCTGCAAACGCGCCCGGCCAACAGGGATCTATCGTTCCCACGTGTTTTCTGCCCGTGCAGAAATTGTAATCGTTTCTCTTGCAGGCTTCGCACTTCCCGCAGGAAACGTAATTGTCGCCCACTACTCTGTCGCCTTTTTTTACTTTTGTTACGCCTTCGCCTACTTCTTCAACTACGCCCGACCATTCGTGCCCGAGCCTTATCGGATACGACGCAAGTCCGTTTTTCACAAAACTGCTTTTTCCCGAAAATAAAGCATAGTCCGTTCCGCATACTCCGCAATAATATACTTTTACCAGCACGAAGCCTTTTTGCGGCGTTGGCGTTTCTTCCGTTTCGAATACGCCTTTTCCTGCCGATACTGCCTTAAAATATTTCATATTCTTTCCTTTTAGTAATAAGGTCTATATTTGAAAAATAATAGTTTTAGCCGCGTTTTACGGCACTTTTATTCGATTTGCGTTTGTTTTTCGCATATCGGTCGTTTTTTGTCCCGCCTTTTTTACGGAATTATCGGAACGTTCTTTTTCGCTTCGGCAATAATTTTTACGAACTTTTCAACCTGTCTGGTGATAGACGAAAGACCTTCCTTCTCTATTTTGTCGAAGTCCATAAACGTTCTCGCTCCGGAAACGGCGCACGCGCCGCACTTTATAAATTCGGCGGCGTTCTCTGGCGTAATGCCTCCGGACGGAATAAGGTTAACTTCGGGGAAAACCATTTTAAGGTTTGTCATATATTTCGGCCCGCCGAGAGCTCCCGGGAAGATTTTTACCATAGCCGCGCCTTTTCTCATAGCGGTGAAAACTTCCGTCGCGCTGAAAGCTCCGCTGTAAACGGGAATGTTATAGCGATTTGCAAGGTCGATGACGTCGTCTACAACGCATGGGTTGACTATAATGCTGCCGCCGTGCATTATAACTTCTCTTGCAGAAGTAGGATCGAGCACCGTGCCCGCCGCAACGAGAAGTTTATCTCCGAAGTGAGAGGAAATCGCTTCTACCGCTTCGAGAACGCCGGGGGTAGTCATTGTTACTTCCACAACCCTCGCGCCGCCGTCGTACATTGCCTGAGCGTAAGCTATATAGTCGTCTTTTTTATGTAATTTAATGCAGGGGAGTATTCCCGAAGCTTTTGTTTGAGCTATCGCGAACTCTTTTAAAGACATTCCGTTTCTATCCATTTTTTATATTCCTCTATAAGTTTATAATTTTATTTTTGCTATCATTTTTCCGAGATTTACGGGGTTTTTGTTTATAACGCACGGCATGTGCGCGTCCTCGGGCAGGGTTATCATAAAGTAACCTTTTTCGAGAGGAATAAGCGTTCCGTTTCCCGCAAGAGAAGCCGCGTCTTTTTCTTCGTCGTAGGAAACAAGGGAAAGATTTTTAACGTTCGCATAGCCGATACATTCGCTTCCGTACGCAACGTAATGGATATCCGCATATTTTTTATGAGCCTCGAAAGAACATTGCTCCGCGGGTTTCGTAACCATCGGTCTTGCTTTAACGAGCGTTTCGTTGTCAGATAAAAGAATATCTTTTTTTTCGAACGGGGTAGAGGGGACTTGGGCGAAAAAGTCAAGCGCTAAACGGAACTTTTCGCCTAAACAATAATATTTGCTTCTGTTTTCTATGCTATCTATAATCATTTTTACTTCTCTTTTTTGTTTTTTTAAATTCGCGCCTCGGGTTGCGTTTTTAACTTAATGCGTAGGAAATGCGAATAATGCTATCGCTGAACTCTTCCGCTCGTATTGCCGCCCATAAGGGAATAGACTTCTTTTAAATCGACGAGGTTGAAATCGCCAGAAATAGTCTGTTTCAAAGCCGAAGTCGCAGCTGCGAATTCGCCCGTCTTTTTTATATCGAAGCCGCTTAAAATTCCGTAAATCATACCCGCGGCGAACGAAGCTCCGCCACCGCCTCTGTCTACAAGGTGAATATCGTAAGAGGTTGTATGGTAGAATTCTTTGCCGTCGTACAGCAAAGCCGACCAACCGTTGTCCGAAGCGGAGCGGCTTTCTCTCAAAGTCGAACCGATGTATTCGAAGCCGAATTTTTCCTTTAACGCTTCAAACGTCTTTTTATAACCTTCAACGTCCAAAGAACCTTTGTTTACGTCGGTGTTTTCGGTTTTGAAGCCCAAAACTTTTTCCGCGTCTTCTTCGTTGCCGATGCACACGTCCACGTATTTCATAAGAGGTATCATAACGCTCTGTGCTTTTTCGGGAGTCCAGAGTTTGCTCCTGTAGTTGAGGTCTACGCTTATTTTTACGTTATGCTTTTTTGCCGATTTCATAGCTTCTTTTACTATTTCCGCGGCGTTGTCGCTTATCGCCGGAGTAATCCCCGCTACATGGAACCAATCAGCGTCTTTAAATATATTGTCGAAGTCGAATTCGTCCGCGGTCGCTTCGGATATAGCTGAGTGCTTGCGGTCGTAGAGAACGGAAGAGGGGCGCATCGAAGCGCCGTTTTCGTAAAAATTAAGTCCGATTCTGTCGCCTCCCGTCACTATAAAGGAAGTATCCACGCCTTGTGCGCGAAGTTTCCTTACGGCGTTTCTGCCGAGCGGGTTATCCGGCAGTTTGGTTACGTATCTGCTGTCGAACCCGAACCTCGCGAGAGAAACGGCAACGATCGATTCGTCTCCGCCGTAATATGCGTCGAACTCGTCGGCCTGTTCGAGTCTTAAATTTCCTTTAGGCATAAGCCTTATCATCATTTCTCCGAGCGTTACAACTCTCATAATTTATCTCCGATTATTATAAGTTATTGAAAGAAAAAGGCGAGAGGTCCTTTTGTTTTAAGAATAAAAGTGCCGTTTTTCCCGCGTTAATCGATTGTTTTTCTTAAAAACCGTATTGATTTTAAGATTTTCCGTATTTATATAAAAAGTAATTTCTCCCTGCTTTGACGAATTCTTCCGGTATTTCGTTGAAACGTCCCGAAGCGAGCAAGTCGAGGTATATTCCGCAGTTTTTTTCAACTACAAGGCAGCAAATTTTTGCTTCTTCAAGATTTCTTCCAATGCAAACCGGACCGTGATTTCTTATTAAAATAGCGTTTGACTCTGTCATCGATTTTATGACCATATCCCCGAGTTTTACGTGTTCTTCGGACGGAACGAATTCCTTCGTCAAGGGTATCGCGCCTCCGATTATTTGACACATTTCTTCCGAAATAACGGGAACTCCTCCGTCGCGCGCGCACATCGCCATCGCCTTGGGGGAATGCATATGAATAATCGCCCCTACGTCCTTTCGTGCGTTCATTATTCCGCGATGAATTTCTCTTTCACTCGTCGCGAGTCTGTTTCCGGAAACGACTTTTCCGTCCGGAGCAAGCACGACGAGATCTTCCTCCGTCATATCTTCGTAAGCGATTTTCGAAGGCGTAATGAGAATATTTCCGTCGTCGAGCTTAACGCTTATGTTGCCCCAGGTACCGAAAACCAGCCCTTTCTCTTTAAGCCAAAGGCACGCGTCGATGACCTGCCTTCTTAACTCTTTGCAATCATTCATAAATACTGCCTCATAATTTTGCGTTATCGATTACGCACATAATAACACAAATTCGTTCGTTTGTCAATACATTTCCCGAAAAAAGATTATTTTTTTAGTGGCAAGGCTTTTGCATTGATTATTTTTTGACGCTTTGCGCTTGTTTTTTCGATTGACTTTACGCCGCCTGTATAGTATAATTTAAAAAAAGAGCGTGGTATTATATGGAAATCAAGAAGAAAGCAACGATATACGATATAGCCAAAGAACTTAACATTTCGAGCGGTACCGTATATCGCGCCCTGAACAACAAAGGGCGTTTCAGTAAGGAAACTCAAAAAAAAGTTCTTGAAACCGCTGAAAGGCTTAACTACTCGATAAACCACACTGCGCAGGCGTTAAGACGCAACCCTGTAACGGTGGGGGTAATTCTTTGTTGTCCTGTTCCTCAGTTTTTAAACGAAATAGAACAAGGTATCCGCGTAGGGTTTGCGGAAATAGAAAACTATAACGTATTTGCGGATATCAGAGTGCTTTCCGGTGTGAACGCCGAACAGCGCGTCGAGGAGATTTTTTCTTACCTTAACGACTTCGAAGCAAACGGATATTATGCCGCTATATTGTTTTTATCCGGTTCTACGGATAAATTTATAGAAAGAATAGAAAAACTCGGGGGAAAGGGTATAAAAATCGTAACGATAGTTAATGACGTTCCGTGTAAAAACAGAATTTTCCACGTCGCCGCAGACGGTTTTTCGGCGGGCGCGATTGCTGCGGAATTCCTCGGGCTTTGCTGCCCGAACGGCAAAACTGCTATCCTGACAGGTAATAAATCTACGTATATTCACGAAAAGAATATCAACGGTTTTCTTGCTGCCGCAAAGGAGAATTCGATAGTCGGAGTAGACGTCTACGAACATAACGACGAGCCCGCGCTTGTTTCTCGCCTTTTGAAGGAAATTTTTTACGGCGAAAAGCGTTACGACGGCGTGTATATTTCGACCGCAAGCACCATTACGGCATACCAGTTTTTAAAAAAATTATCGGGGGAAACGCTGCCGAAAATCGTTACCACCGACCTTTTTTCAGAGAATGTAAAATTGCTCGAGGCGCGTATCGCAAAGGCTTCGATATTTCAGGCGCCGTACAAACAGGGAAAAGAGGCTGTAAAAAAACTTTACAGATATATAACGGGCGGAACGGTAAAAGAATTCGAAAAAATCGCCCCGATACTCGTTTTAAGGTCGAACCTCGATTCGTTCGTCGTAAACGAGAACGATTGATGTTTGTTTAGTTTTGTCCGGAAAATTCAATCAAGTAAAAATTTACGGCAAAACACGGAGCAATTATGGGTTGGTTTAATTATTACGGTCTTGTTTTTATTGTTATTCTGATGATACCGAATGTCGTTTATGCCGTAAAAAACAAAAACGGCTTTATCGGCGTTTATCATAATAAAAGAGTTGAATTTTTTGAGCAAGCGGGCAGGTTCGGCTGTTTTGCGTTAATGATTTTTAATATTCCGTATACCTGGGTGGGGTTTTGGTTTTCGTACGGAAAGGAAATCTATCTCGTCGTAAATACATCGTCTGTTTTGGCATATTGCTTAATATGGATAATTCTGCGGAATAATTCGGATATGGTTAAAGCACTGTTGCTTTCGATTATTCCGTCGTTGATGTTTGTTTTTTCCGGTATAACGATTGCAAGTATACCGTTGTTTATCTTTTCCGTAGTATTTGCTGTCTGTCATATTTTAATTTCCGTCAAAAACTCCGCTTCGGACAACAATTCTCCCCGAAAGACGAGAAGAAAAAGCGCTGTAACGGTATTCGCCGTGTTGCTGTCTTTTGTGTTTGTTATTATAGGAACGTTCGGCTGCATAATATTAAACGGTCAGAACAACCTTGCAAAGCTTGATTATATGTCGGCAAGGGAAATGATAGACTACTGTCTGGATAAAGACAGTAAAATAAGCGTAGCATTAATCGAAAACGGAAACGTATCGTATCACACTTACTGTTGCGACGGAGAAAAAAACGTCTTGTATGATTTTGAAATCGGTTCAATCAGTAAAACGTTTGTCGGGTTGTTATGCGCAAAAGCCGTAAACGAAAACAAATTGAATATTACGGATTGTATTTCGAAATATCTCGATTTAGACGCTTCTAAATATTATCCGACGATAGAGAGATTATTAACTCACACTTCCGGTTACGAAGCGTATTATTTCGAAAATCGGATGATAGGCAACAAACTTGCTCATATATCAAACGATTTTTACGGAATAAGCAAAGATAAGATATTGAGTAAAATAAAAGAACTTTCGCTTGAAGATAAAGATTATCCTTTCGAATACTCTAATTTCGGTATTTCCGTATTGGGGCTTGTTCTGGAAAAGATATATAAAGAAGATTTTACAAAGCTTGTGAATGGTTATATCTTAGACGAATTGAAATTAACGAATACAAAAGTCGCAAAACAGAGCGGAAATTTGTATAACTATTGGAAATGGGAGGATAACGACGGATACGTTCCCGCGGGGGCGATTGTTTCGAACGTCGAAGATATGGCGAAATATCTGAATATTTTTTTATCGGACGGACTTGAATATGCGTCGGATACGTATGCAAAAATCAAAGACATAAACGCAAATAACAAGACGTATGAAAAAATGAATATTCGTTTAGACGGCGTAGGCATGACTTGGATGCTTGACGATAAAAACGATATTGTATGGCATAACGGAGCGACTACGAACTTTAACGCTTATATGGGTTTTACAAAAGATAAGAAAAAAGGCGTTGTGGTATTGAGTAATATTGATCCCGACGATAAAATTTCCATGACAGTAATAGGCGTGAAAATTTTAACGAGTGCAAGTCCGCTTTAAAACTTTTTTACGTAACTTTACGTCGAGTCAACGTCACGGCTCGGTTTTTTGTCGGAAAAAACGTTAATCGAAGAAATTCGACTTGTTTTTTGTCGTATGGGCGAGCGCCGCCCCGTCCGTATTGTATGTTTAACTTGAGTTACTATTCTACCCTTGTAGGGGGAGAGCATCGCTCGTCCGCAATTTTTGCCCGATTATGTTTGTTTTACGGGCTTTTTGGCTTTTATAATTCCTTATCACTAACTATTTTTGCGGCAATAAATCGGTTTTTGCCGTGTTAAACGAGCCTTTAGTACGTTTAGTACAATTTCGGTCGTTTGCCTTGCAAAAACGTATGCCGCTAAACGGCGATTTCTTTTCGGTAATTAGTGATGAAGAATGGAATCCCTACTTTTTAATAATACAAAAAAGAACAAAGCAAACTTTTGATTTGCTTTGTTCTTTTTTGGTGCACCATCACGGACTCGAACCGGGGACCCACTGATTAAGAGTCAGTTGCTCTACCAACTGAGCTAATGGTGCGTTTTTGGTGATCCATCCGCGATTCGAACGCGGGACACCGTGATTAAAAGTCACGTGCTCTGCCAACTGAGCTAATGGACCATATTAAATTTTTTTAGCTGGCTGGGGTGGCAGGATTTGAACCTACGAATCCCGGAATCAAAATCCGGTGCCTTACCGCTTGGCGACACCCCAATACACTTATTGGGGCGAGAGAAGGGAATCGAACCCTCGACCTCCAGGACCACAATCTGGCGCTCTAACCAATTGAGCTACTCTCGCCATGGCGCGCCTGAAGGGATTCGAACCCCTGGCACACGGCTTAGAAGGCCGTTGCTCTATCCAACTGAGCTACAGGCGCAAGTGTTGGAAGAAATCATGGAGCGGGTGATGGGAATCGGACCCACGCAACCAGCTTGGAAGGCTGGTGTTCTACCATTGAACTACACCCGCACTTCTCACACACAATGCTAACAAATTATATCAAATCGAAATTTCGTTGTCAACAGTTTTTCGCCCTATTTATAAAATTTTTCCAAAAAATATAAAGTATTTTATTTCACGTCGGTAAGGTCGGCGTTTTTAAGTCTTGATAGGTAATTTTTATTACGTAAGTTCGTTTTGCTCCGAGGTAAATAAGAAACTTTTCCTTTTATTGATTTTTTCGGCTCGATATATGCGCATATGCCCGTATTTACCCCTTTTTAAGAGGTTTTAACCGTTTCAGTTTACTTTCAGTTAATAATTGTGTGCTATAATTTTAAATTGTGCGAGGACGATTTTTCTGTAAAAGTCATTATTTTTCGCACGCGCGCGGATACGTACGCGCTATCATTAAATATATAAGGATGTGTAAAAAATTGAGAAATTATCATATCTTGACGGACTCTTGCTCCGATCTCACAACAGAACTTCGCAATAAATACGATATCGATTATGTACAAATGAATATCGTTTACAACGGCAAAGAACTTCCCGCCGATTTGGATTGGAAGACTTATACGCCCAAGGAAATGTACGACGTTATGCGCGGCGGCACGAGAATTACCACCACGCAGGTTCCTGCCGAAACGTTCAACAAAAAGTTTACCGAATATGCGGAAAAGGGCGTTGACGTTTTATATATAGGTTGTTCTTCCGCACTGTCCGGTTCGATAAATACCGGTCACGTAGTCGCAAACGAAGTAATGGAAGCTCACCCCGAAATGAAGATCATCTGCATAGACAGTCTTAATTCCTGCATGGGCGAAGGTCTTCTCGCAATAAAGGCTGCGGAACTTAAAGCGGAGGGTAAAACGCTCGAAGAAACGGCGGAGTACTTAGAAAAAAACAAACTCAAGTACAATCAGTTCTGCGTTGCTGAAACGCTCGAATATCTTAAAAGAGCCGGCAGGGTAAAGGCTTCCAAGGCGTTCTTCGGAAATCTTTTCGGCGTTAAACCGATAATTATATCCGACGCGCGCGGCGCAAACTTCGCTATAAAGAAAGCGAAAGGCAGAAAAGGCTCCATACTCGAAACTGTCGCTATGTGCAAAGAAGCCATCGTTAATCCCGAGGAGCAGACTCTTTATATTGTTCATGCCGATTGTGAGGAAGACGTAAAACTTTTCAAAGAAGAGCTTTTAAAGGAAATTCCCTGCAAGGATGTCTACGTATCTTATATAGGACCTATCATCGGCGCGTCCGTCGGTCCAGGGGCTCTTGCCGTATACTGCGTAGGTAAGGAAGTAACCGTAATAGGCGACTAAGGAACCGTAGAGATGATTATAAAAGAAGTAGACAGCGCGGCGCTGAAAAAAATGCTTACGGCGGGCGCGGCAGTGCTCGATAAAAATCTTACGAGGATAAACGACTTAAACGTCTTCCCTGTACCGGACGGCGATACGGGAACGAATATGGAGTTTACGATGAAAGGCGCGGTAAACGGCGCGAACGGTTGCGCGGGAAATCTTTCGGAAACCGCAAAAGCCATGGCGAAAGGCGCTCTTTTAGGGGCGAGAGGGAATTCCGGCGTAATACTCTCTCAGTTTTTAAAAGGCATTTCGGTAGGACTCGACGGGCTTGAAAAAGCCGATACCGCGCAATTTGTAAACGCGTTCAAATCGGGCGTGGAATACGCATATAAATCGGTGCTTCACCCGACCGAGGGGACGATTCTCACCGTCATGAGAGAAGCTACCGAATTCGCCTCGTCTAAAATTCCGGAGCACGGTTCGCTTTCCGAATTTATCGCGGATTTTTTAAAGGAAGCGAGGATTTCTCTCGAACACACCCCCGAACTTCTCGACGTGTTAAAGAAAGCCGGAGTCGTAGACAGCGGCGCGGCAGGTCTTATATGCATTGCAGAGGGCTTCCAGACAGCCGTTAACGGCGAGGAAATTGAATTATCCGAAGGCGGAAGCGAAAGCAAGTCGGCAGCGGTAAACGCCGGTTCGTTCGGGCCGGACAGCGTTCTCGAATACGGCTATTGCACGGAATTCATTTTGCAGCTGATGAACGCCAAAACGGATATAAAATCGTTTAAAATAAATACGATTACCGATTATCTGCAGACTGTAGGCAATTCTATCGTAGCGATTTTGGACGACGGAGTGGTAAAAATCCACGTTCACACGAAAACGCCTGCGAAAGTAATAGATTTTTGTCAGCGTTTCGGTGAATTCGTCACGTTCAAAATGGAAAATATGTCCGTTCAGCATAACGAAGTAATAGCAAATCGAGAAGAGGTAAAAGAAGCTGCGGTTTCGTCGGACGAGCCTGATGAAAGAGTTAAAAATGCGGTCGTGGCGGTAGCTTCCGGCGACGGTGTATGCGAGGTCTTCCGTTCTCTCGGCGTTAATGCCGTTGTTAACGGCGGGCAGACTATGAACCCGTCGAGCAGCGATTTTATAAATGCGTTCGATACGCTTAACGCGGAAAATATTATAGTTTTACCTAACAATTCAAACATAATAATGGCGGCGAAACAAGCCGCGGAACTGTACGATAAGGCGAACGTATACGTCGTGAACGCTCATACCGTTGCGGAAGGATATTCTTCGATGACGGTTGCGGACATCGAAGCCGATATAGACGAGATTTTAAAAGATATGGAGCGAGCATGCTCTCACGTCGAAACGATTTCCGTTACGTATGCGGTGCGAAACGGCGATATGGACGGCGTAGAATACGAAAAAGACGATTATATTTCCGTTTGCGGAAAGAAAATGCTTTTTGCGGCGAAAGATAAAGTCGCCGCACTCGTAAACGGCATAAAAGCTCTCCCGGATTACGAGGATAGGGAAATAGTTACCGTTTTCTACGGGGCGGACGTCACGGAAGAGGAAAAAGCAAAAGTTCAATCGGAGTTTTCGGAGAATTTCCGCGGCATGGAGCTTTACGAAATCGACGGCGGACAGGACGTCTATTCGTATATCGTCGCTTTGGAGTAAGCTTTGAATTTTTGAGACAGGGTTCGAAACTATAACGCAAATCGGAGAAATTCGGCAAAACCTTTAATCGTTTTGTCTTTTCTCCGATTTTTTCGGTATTTGGATAGTTATCGGAACGAATTTCGCTTGTTAAAAATATTTTCGGATATTCGCTAAATAGCCGTTTTTCCGTTGATATTTAAATTTCTTTGTGTTATAATTGTATGCGGACGGATTAGAGAGGAGAAAACCGCGCTTTGTTTTTTCCTCGGAAAGACTCGTCCGTTTTAAATATGAGAAATCAAAAAGAGGAAACGGTCTTCGTTTGCGGTATGGAGTTTATAGTAAAACGCTCGAAAGGCAGAAGACTGAGATTGAAAATAGACGGAAACGCCAAGCTGTACGTTTATATTCCGCGCGGTGTCTCTTTTAATTTTGTTTCGGCTTTTATTTCCGAAAAATCCGAGTGGATAGAAAAAACTCAAAACAGGATTTTAGGTGAGCTGAAAGAGTACGAGCAGGACTTGTTTCACGTCTTTTTCAAAGGCGAAAAACATAACGTAATTTATACTAAAAACATCGATTCCTGCGCGATAAAAGGCACTTTATATATAAAATGCGATCCGAATGCGGACGATAGTGCAAAAGAGAAAAAGCTCGAAGCGTTCTTTAAACAGTACGTTTCTGAATACGTTTTTTATCGTTTGCCGTACTTTGAAAATCTTACGGGACTTTATTCCGAGGGCTTTTCCGTCCGAAAAATGAATTCCCGGTGGGGTAGTTGCAGGATCGATACGAAGAAGCTTACGTTTAACACGGCACTTGCTAAAGTGAAGGAAGAAGCTTTCGATTACGTCATTCTTCACGAAACGGCGCACCTTAAGTACCCCGACCACGGGGAAAAATTCAAAGCGTTTTTAACGCGTTACATGCCGGATTGGCGGCAAAGAAAAAAATCATTATCAGGGGTATTTACCAATGCGAATTAAACCGGTTGTCAAACTTACGCAAAACGAAGAAATCAGTTTTTACGTCGAAACAAAACCCGATTTCGGCTTTTACAATTCCACTTATTACGAAATGGCTTTACCGCTCGGCGGCTCGCTCGAAGTGTCTTACGACAATAAAAAGCGTGTTGTCGAGAAAGGTTACGGCATTATTTTCTCGCCCGAAGTTTTAAGACGGGTTACCGTAAGGGAAGAGGGGTGCTCGTGTCTTTTTATCAGATATTCGGCTGAAACCTGCAAAAACGTTTTCGATATGTTCGGCAGCGACACCGCCGACGCGTTTTTATCCGTTTCGGTTTACAATTTCGTAGCTAACGACGGATATATGAAAAATATTCTTTCGGCTATCGAACACGTTCACATCGCGGACGACGAATACCTTCCGCTCGAGCTTAAAAAGCTCGCTTGCGTGGCGTTTTTGCCGTTCGTTCCGTTTCTCGGATACTATGCGGAAAACGACGTTACGTCGCGTTCTCTCGCTGTAATGAACGATCCCGCATGTATATCGTATCGTTTGCCCGACGTTGCGGAAAAAGTCGGTTGCAGCGAGGAATATCTCGTCCGTTGTTTTAAAAAGAGCGGACTCGAAACTCCAAACACCGTTTTCAAACGCATTAAACTTCGTTACGCCAAGAGCGTTTTGCTCAACGGAAAGGTATCCGTTGCGGAAGTTGCCGCTAAAATCGGTTTCCGTTCGGTAGGGCACTTCAACAAGCTTTACAGCGCGGAATTCGGCGTTTGCCCCGGAAACGATAAAACCAAATAATTTTGAGATTTAGTTGCTCCGCTTATTCAGCGGAAAAGGATAAAGGATAGGTTATGGATTATCAATTACTTGCTTCGTTGCTTTTCCCCGAGGTTACGGAAACGCCCGAGGATATGGAAAAAAGATTCCCCCCGAGAAACGTTAAGGAGGGCGCGATTATTTCGCGTATGGCTCCTTCTCCTACGGGGTTCGTTCATCTCGGAAACCTCGTACAGGGACTTACCAGCGAAAGGCTTTGCCATCAATCGGGCGGCGTTTTGTTTTTGAGAGTAGAAGATACGGATAAAAAAAGAGAAGTTCCCGGCGCCGTCGAAGTGCTTATAGAAACGCTTAAACACTACGGAATTCATTTCGACGAGGGCGCTACCGTAGACTCGGATTCGGGCGATTACGGTCCTTATCGTCAAAGCCGGAGAGCCGCGATCTATCATGTTTACGCAAAACAACTCGTTTTGCAAGGTCAGGCTTATCCTTGCTTCTGTACCGAAGAGGAACTGCAGGAAATACACGCCGAGCAGGAAAAGGAAAACGCCAATTTCGGCTATTTCGGTAAATGGGCAAAATGGCGCGACCGTCCGATAGAAGATATAAAAGAAATGCTCGATAAGGGAATGCCTTGGGTTCTTCGTTTCCGTTCCACCGGCAATATAGAAAATAAAATCAAATTTACAGACCTAATTAAAGGCGAAATAGAAGTTACCGAAAACGATATAGACCACGTGCTGCTTAAATCGGACGGAATTCCCACGTACCATTTCGCTCACGCCGTAGACGACCATCTTATGAGAACTACGCACGTCGTTCGCGGCGACGAGTGGTTGTCCACGCTTCCTTTCCATCTTCAGCTTTTCCGTGCGCTCGGTTTTAAACCGCCGAAGTACTGCCATATCGGACCTTTAATGAAGATGGACGGCTCGTCCAAGCGCAAGTTGTCCAAGAGAAAGGATCCCGAACTCGCCCTTACGTATTATAAGGCGGAAGGTTTCCCCGTAGAGGCTGTTTACGAGTATATTTTAACCGTTCTCAATTCCAACTTCGAAGATTGGAGAAGGGCTAATCCGGACGCTTCGACAGACGATTTCAAATTCTCTTACAAAAAGATGAACCCGGCAGGTTCGCTTTTCGACGCGGCTAAGCTTAAGGACGTATCCAAAAACGTTATTTCAAAGATGTCCGCGGAAAAAGTGTGCGAGCTTGCAACCGAATGGGCAAACGAATTCGATAAACCGTTCGGTGAAAAGCTTTCGGAAGATAAAGAAAAAGCAGTGGCGATTTTCTCTATCGGCAGAGGGGGAAAGAAACCCCGCAAAGATTACGCCGTGTGGAGCGAACTTAAAGATTATATGGGCTTTTTCTATGACGAATTCTTCGAATTTAAGGACGCGCTTGCGGAAAATTTCGATAAGAACGTAGTTAAAAACATTCTTTCGGAATATGATTATAACGAAGAAGCGGATCAGACCGAATGGTTTGAAAATATCAAAGCGCTCGGAGAAAAGCATAACTTCGCTTCCGATATGAAAGCGTATAAAGCTCAACCCGAAAATTACGCGGGCAGCGTTGCCGATGTCAGCGGTTTCATAAGGCTTGCCGTAACGGGTAAGAACGTTTCGCCCGATATGTATCTCGTTATGAAGATACTCGGAAAAGAAAAAGTTAATGAAAGAATAAATAAATTCGTCGCTTCGCTTTAAAAATTTCGGCGGAAAGCGCTCGATTTTATAAAAATATATAATACTGTTATCATAAATTACAACCCCGTCGAAGAATGTTTCGTCGGGGTTTATCAAAACATATAAAAATACAAGGGAGGTAATGCCAAAATGAATCTTCTTGTAAGACTTTTTATAAAAAATTATAAAAACGTCGAAGACTCTAAGGTCAGAGAATCGTACGGCGTTTTAACGGGAATTGTCGGCATAATTTTAAACGTTCTGTTGTTTGCCGGAAAGCTTGCGGTCGGGTTGATTTCGAACTCGGTGTCCGTTACGGCAGACGCGTTCAACAATATTTCGGACGCGGGCTCTTCCGTTATTTCAATGGTCGGTTTTAAGCTTTCAAATAAGCCGGTCGATAAAAAACACCCGTTCGGGCACGGCAGAATGGAGTATCTATCGGGGCTTATCGTGTCGATGATTATTATATTCGTCGGCTTCGAACTCATCGTTTCTTCCGTTGAAAAGATTTTTACGCCGGAGGAAATAGACGTTTCCGTCGTTGCGCTTGTAGTTCTGGGCGTTTCGGTGCTTGTAAAACTGTGGATGTTCGCGTATAATTTTGTTCTTTCAAAAAGAATTAGTTCCGCGGGAATGAGGGCAACCGCGTTTGACAGCATTTCCGACGCGGTAGCCACCACGGTGGTTTTGGCGGGTTCGCTCGTGTTTAAATATACGGGCGTCAATATCGACGCGTACGCCGGAGTCGTAGTAGCTTTGTTCGTTACGTTTACCGGTTTGAAATCGGCAAAGGAAACGGTTGATTTGCTTGTCGGCAGCGCGCCTTCTCCCGAATTTATTCGCGAAATAACCGATTTTGTGCTTTCTTATGATATGGTTTATGGCGTTCACGACCTTATCGTGCACAACTACGGCGTAGGGAGAGAGCTTGTTTCTCTGCACGTGGAGGTGCCTTGCAATATCGATATTATGCACATTCACGAACAAATCGACGAAATAGAAAACGCGCTTACGGAAAAATTTCACGTTCACGCGGTTATTCATATGGATCCTATCGAAGTCGACGACCAAACGGTTAACGAGATAAGAGATGAAGTAAAAGGGGTTATAAGCGAATTGTATCCGACTCTTTCGATGCATGATTTTCGCGTGGTCAACGGAAAGAAAAATGTTAATTGCGTTTTCGATATAGTAGTGCCTTACGAATATAAAGACGAAGAAAAGGTTGCCGAAGATATTAAAGAAAAGGTAAAGGAGAAAAACGCAAGGTTAAACTGCGTAATAAGTACCGACAGACCGCTTTGTTAGACCACTTAGGTTTAGTTCGGTCTGAAAAGGAAAGCGTAGGGATTCCATTCTTCATCACTAATTACCGAAAAGGCGGCTTTTCAGCCCTTTTTTCCGAGCGCTCGCTTGCAGTGCGTAAAGCACAGCTTCGTTCGCGCTCTTAAAAAATCATCTGAAAATACGCTCTTTTCGGCGCGAAGCGTTTTTGCAAGGCAAACGACCGAAATTGTTAAGCGTACTAAAGGCTCGTTTAACACGGCAAAAACCGATTTATTGCCGCAAAAATAGTCAGTGTTAGGAATGGAATCCCTAACAACAATCTTTTAAAAAAAAAGATAATAATTAACGGTCTTGCGAGCGAAAAACTCAAAAAAGCCCGTTTTTTCTCGTGTGTATCTCTTTTTTTCGAAAAAATATTTTGACATTTTTTTACTTTTCGGAAATTTTCCTTTTTATTCCGTAAAAAACGTATATTTCCCTTTATATAATGTTGCGCGCGTAAAGATGACGCTGAACCTCTTTTTTTTATTGATTTTTTTCAAAGCAATAATAAAAATAAGATTTGCTTATACTAAAAATAAGCCTCATTTATAAAGCTTGGATTGATTTTAAAAAAATCGTTTGTGAAATAAGCACAGCTTATACGTGTAATAAATTTCAATTATACATATGTCAATAAAACGCATATAAAAAAATTCAAATGCATAAAATAATCAAAAGAAAACACTTGACTTACGGGTTTTGTTTTGCTAAAATTAACGCAATAAAAAAATTTGCGATGGGAAAAGGGCATGCCCTTTGTCGTTCGGCAAACCGAACGACAATCGCGCTGAATAAGAAAAACCGAAATCTATTTTTTTTATCAGGAGGTATATAAATGAAGAAAAAAACACTCTTGACGGCTTGTCTGGCTTTAATGCTCGCCGTTGTATGCGCGTTCAACGCGTGCGGACAGGAGGACGCTAAAACGAAGCAGGCTAAATTTAAGCCGAGCGCGGACGCGAATCCTACGTATACGTATAATATCTACACAGCGGTATCTCCTTCCAACTGGAACGAGCTTACCTATCTTGATAACAACGATAGGCAGATTATGAGCTACATCGGAAGCAGTTTCTTCTCTTTCGATTATAAGTACGACGACGCGGGCAAAATTCTCGACGGCGAATTCGTGGTCAATTACGACTTCGCAACCGGGCTTAAAGACGTTACCGCGGACTACGTAGGTCAGTACGGCGTGCGGGAAGGCGACAGCGAACTCGTTTGGGAAATAACAATCCGTACGGACGGCAAGTGGGATGACGGTACTCCGATTAAAGCCGAGGACTTCGTTTACTCTATGAAGGAACAGCTCAATCCGTTGTTTAAAAATCGCCGCGCGGACAGCTTCTATAACGGTTCCGTAAATATTTATAAAGCCTGGAACTACGTAATGCAGGGTTCCACCGGCGTATTCTCGGCAAAAGACGCTTACGGCGTTTACTCAGAAGAAAACGACGGCAATCTTATATTCTGCCTCGGTCAGTACGAAGGCGTGGATAACTTTTTCAGAACGAATATGAACTTGCCGAAATCGTATGACGCGGCAAAAACGGCGGCATATCTCAAAAACTATTATATTTCCGATCTCGATACCGCGGTGGTAGCGGCCATGGAAGGCAAAACGTTCAGCGAAATCAAAGCGGACGCGGCTATGCTTGCCGAATGGAATAAGATTATAGGCTGGTGGCAGACCGAACCTAACGAAGAATTGCACTTCTTTGTAATCAATACCGCGCTTCCCTCGTTGGATTTCGAGGAAGTAGGTATTAAGTCGGTTGGCGACAATAAGATAGTCGTAGCTATGACGAGCGGAATTCAGTTTATGGACAAAGAAGGCAAACTTACCTATCACGCTCCTTACGAATTCGCAAGTCTTCCCCTCGTAAAGAAAGCTCTTTACGAAAGCTGCAAAGTCGCTCCTACGACCGAAGGCGGACTGTGGACTTCTACGTATAACACTTCGCTCGAAACGACCGCAAGCTGGGGACCGTATAAACTTACCACCTATCAGGCGGGCAAAACTTACACCCTTTCCAAGAACGAAAACTGGTACGGTTACTCGCTCGAAGAAAACAAAGGATTGTATCAGACGGACAAAATTGTTTGTGAAACGATAGAAAAATACAGCACCGCGTTCCTTAAGTTCCAGAACGGCGAACTCGACGACATCGGCATAGACGTATCCGTCGCGGCGGACTATAAGTACAGCGACAGAGCGTACTTCACTCCGGACGACTTCGTAGGTTCCATTCAGCTTCAATCCAACGCGGAGAGCCTTAAGAGCAGAGGCGACAGCGAAAAAGTTAACAAAATGCTCCTTAAGTATAAGGACTTCAGAAACGCCCTCGCTATAGGTATTGACAGAACGGACTTCGTAAACAAGACGACGACAAGCTCGCAAGCGGGCTACGGTTTGTATAACTCCATGCACTACTACGACGTTGCCAACGGCGGCGTTTACAGAAACACCGATTACGCGAAGAGAACTCTCTGCGACGTTTACGGCGTGAACGTTGAAGATTACGACTCTCTCGACGACGCGGTCGGAGCTATAACCGGTTACAACCCCACCGCTGCTAAAGCGCTTATAGACAAAGCGTATGACGAGGCACTCGCTGCCGGCGAGATCAAAGCTACCGATACCGTAAAATTCACGATGGGCTCGGCGGTTATAAACGAAGCCGTAACCAGACAGTTTACCTACCTCAAAGAGGCGTGGACGGCATTGTTCAAAGGCACCAAGCTCGAAGGCAGATTCGATATGGAACTCAAATCGTTCGGTGACGACTGGGCTGACGCGTTCAAGGACAGATCGGAATACGACGTATGTCTTGGCGGCTGGACGGGCGCCGCGTGGAATCCCGGGTACTTCATTATGGCGTACCTCAGCCCCGATTATATGTATTCCGCTTCGTGGGATACGTCGAGCCATATGCTCGAAGCTACCGTTCACGGAGTTAAAACGAGCGAGGACGGAAAATTGGTGGTTACGAACGCAGCGGAAGACGCTTATACCGCAACCCTCCCGTTGTTCGGTTCGAGCGGAAATTCCTGGTACGAACTTCTTAACGGCACGTTGGGCGACGGCAAACTGAACGCCGAATTCAGATGCGAACTCCTCGCTCAGATGGAAGAAGAAGTTCTCGTTCAGTACTACACTATTCCTTATGCGAACAGATTCGCGGCTTCGCTCATATCTTTCAAAACCGAGCTTAAGTCTTACACTTACAACACGTTTACGGCTTACGGCGGAATTAAGTATATGACTTACAATTACTCCGACGCTCAATGGGCAGAGTTCGTTAACTACATGGGCGGTTCGTCGTTCGATTACAGATAATCGAAAGGAGAGATAAGACGAAAAGCGTTCGCAAAGTTTTTAGCCGGACGCGATTGAATAAAAATCGATTAAAGTGAGTCGTAATATACGCCTCACTTTAATTGCTGCTTCGGGGTTTTAGGTTCTTTGTTTTTTACGCAAGACGCGCGGACGAGCGGTGCTCGCCCCTACGGGTTGGAGGCAAGAGAAAATAACGCTCGGTTTACGCAAAACTTGCGGACGAGCGGCGCTCGCCCTGCCGTATGTGCGGACTCGCGAAATAGCTTGAGAGAAAAAAGGTCGCCGCCATACGGGAGACGATTTGTTGCAAAACTTCGATATAAAGACCGAAAGAAAAAACAAGGAGGAGAGCCGCTATGTATATGTTCAAATACATTATGAAACGAATAGGACTTATGTTTCTGTCGTTTTTTATAATAATGACTATATGTTTCGTGCTTATCAAGATGCTGCCGATAGTTATTACTACGGGCATAGGGCAGGACGCCAATTTGCAGGAGGAAATAATCAAGGCGAGAGGGTATCGCGATCCGATTATTCAGCAATATTTTAATTATATCTGGAGAATAATTTCTAGGGGCGACTTCGGCATGGGTATAACGATGCCCGAATGCGTAGGCAAACCCGTCTGGGAAGCGTTTATCACGAGGCTTCCGCCTACAATACTTATCAACGTGTATTCCACGCTGTTTGCGGTTCCTATAGGTATTTTGCTCGGGATATACGCGGCTCTCAGAAAGAATAAAATTCAGGACCACGTTATTTCAACTCTCGTAATAGTTTTTATTTCGGTGCCGAGTTACGTTACGGCTTCGGTAATACAATACGTGCTGTGTTATAAACTGAAACTCTTCCCGCTGACTATGAAAGAGGGGTACGACTATTTTTCCTGGACGATGTTCGTTTCGCTCGTTCCGTGCATACTCGCGATGTCCGCGGGTTCCATTGCAGGCTACGCGAGGGGAACGAGGGCGGAACTTACCGAAGTTCTTACGAGCGAGTACCTGTTGCTTGCGAGGACAAAGGGTTTGACTAAAAGGCAGGCTATTTTCCGCCACGCTCTGAGGAATGCCATGGTGCCGATTTTTCCGTCGATTATAGGCGAGTTTATTTCGGTACTCTCCGGTTCGCTTATTCTCGAAAGTATATTCGGCATACCCGGCGTAGGGAAAATGTACCTCGCTTCGATTCAATCGCTCGATTACGATTTCTTTATGCTGCTTTCCGGCTTTTACTGCCTCGTCGGGCTTATCGCGGGCATAGTAGTCGATATTTCTTACGGACTCATCGATCCGAGAATTAGAATGGGGGCGAAATGATTATGGAAAACGTCGTAGATAAAAACAAAATAGATTTAACGAATATTCCTAAGGAAAAATTTGCGTTTACTTCCGCCGATAAACCCCTGCACGATAAGTGCCCGGAAACAAAACCCGTAGGATATTTTAAGGACGCGTTCAGAAGGTTCAGCAAGAATAAAGGCTCGGTCGTAGCGGCGTATATTATTCTTTTATTGTTGCTGTTTGCGATTTTCGCGCCGATATTCTCCTGTTATACCGTTGCTTATAACGATATGGATTTTAACAACTGCTATCCGAAATCTCATTTATCCGAGGCTTTGGACTGGAATTTCTGGGACGGTTGCGTAGACAAAGAATACTCGGAAACGCAGTTTTTGATTTACTACGCGATGGGCGTGGAAACGGGGCATTACGCGCTTAAAAAGCAGACTTACGAAAAGGCTTCCTCCACGAGCAACTATAAGGTAAGACTCGATACTTACCACTCGTCCGGAAACAAGTTTATGAACGTTACCGCCGAGCAGTACGCGCTTATTCAAAAGTATCAGGACGAAACGGGCATACAGGTTATTTACCCGATTACCGAAAAGAGAAAACGCCCCGCCGCTTCCGTTGACGCGAACGACGCGAATTTCTGGTTCGAAACGACTTCGATGGGTAGCAAAACCACCGTTAAATACACCAAAAACACCGACGGCACGTTCTCTTTCAACAATATTTACAGAGAGTACGACGTGACTAAAGTTGCGGGTGACGGTTCCTACCGCGACGGTTACTACAGCAAAGTATTCGTGGAGGGCGAAACCGCCGAAAACAGAAAGTACGACTACGCCATTAAAAACGACACCGGGTATGAAATCCGCGTGAACTGCTACGAATACTATATTTTCAATCACACTTACGTATTGAAAGACGGCATTACCGAGCCGTTGTTCCTCTTCGGAACGAACCACGCGGGCAAGGATATATTCACCTGTCTCGGCGGAGGAGCAAGGCTCTCGTTCGTTATCGCAATAGTCGTTTCCGCGGTCAATCTTTTCATCGGCACGATTTACGGCGCGATAGAAGGTTACTACGGCGGAGCCGCGGATATGATTATGGAGAGAATTTCCGATATAATCAGCGCGGTGCCGTTTATGATAGTAATAACGCTTTTGCAACTTCATATGAACTCCTCGCCGCAGCTTCTGATATTGTTCATCGCGTTCTTTTTAACGGGGTGGATAGGAATGGCGAGCCGCGTGCGTATGCAGTTCTACCGCTTTAAAAATCAGGAATACGTTCTTGCGGCGAGAACGCTCGGCGCAAGGGACGCGAGAATTATGTTCAAGCATATTTTCCCGAACGCGATAGGCACGCTCGTTACGAGTTCGGTTCTCGTAATACCCGGAATGATTTTCAGCGAGTCGAGCTTGTCTTACCTCGGAATTATCAACCTCGATACGGGTAACCTTACGAGCGTAGGTACGTTGCTTGCGGGCGTGAGCGGTTATATGCACGAATACCCGTATATGATGGTGTTCCCGTCCGTATTCATTTCGCTTCTTATGCTCTCGTTTAACCTGTTCGGAAACGGGCTCAGAGACGCGTTCAACCCCTCGCTCAGAGGCGCAGAGGAATAAGGAGGCGACGACATGCAGGAGAAAAAACTACAGGTAAAGGAACTGACTATTTCTTTCAGAACGCAGAACGGCAAGGTTCATGCGGTAAGAGATATAAGCTTCGATTTATACAAGGGCGAAACGCTCGCGATAGTGGGCGAATCCGGCTCGGGCAAATCGGTCACTTCAAAAGCGATTATGGGTATTTCCGCAGTGAACGCCATAATAGAAAACGGCGAAATACTCTACGACGGTAAAGACCTTACGAAAATCGACGAGAAACAATTCGTTGAGCTCAGGGGCAACAAGATCGCAATGATCTTTCAGGATCCGATGTCGAGCCTTAACCCTATTATGAAAATAGGCAAGCAGCTCACAGAGGCGATGCTGCTTAAAGGCAGTTCGAGCCAGAAGAATTCCCGCAACGCGTTCAACGGTATGCTTGAAACGCTGAGAGTGAATATGATTGAAGCTCTGAGCGGCGGGGATTCGGCAAAAGCCGCCGAAATCACGCAAAAAACCAAAAATTTCGACAAATTCGAATATGCTCATCTCGACCTCGAAAATGCTTACAACGAAGCTAAAGAGGCGGCGGAAGAGAGTATAGACGATATAGACTATCTCGTTTTCGAAGCGGAGAAAAACGCGCTCGATTTAAAGGGATTGAAGCCGAGAATTAAGCTTATTCTTTCCACCGCAAAGAAAGCTGTTTCCCGTTACGTCGTGCATGAAAAAGCTTCGGAATTCGGTGAGCTTTTAAGAAGAGCCGAGGAGGAAGTCCGCGTTGCCGAAAGCGGTGATACGGACGGCTTGACAAAAACGCTTAAACAAATCCTCGCGGTGCTTAACGAAGCCGTGGCTCTGCCTATGCCGAACTTCTTCGCGATGGGGTACTTCGTTACTTTTTCGGGAGAGGAAGTTCCGGATATGCCGGTAGACGAGCTGAACGTGTTTTTAAGAAAATATCTCGACGACAATTTTATGCTCGACTTCATTTCTTACGCGAAAGAGGGGATAAAACTGTCGTTTGAGAGGTCCCTCGAGGGAAAGAAAAAGACCGTTGAGCTTATAGACGAACTCCTCCCGATTTTCGAAAAAACTCCGCTTGTAAAAGCCGAGTGCGATAAGGCAGGCAAAGAGCTTGCGAAAGCGGTGGAGGATTCAATCGACAGGCTCGCTCTCAAAAAGGACGACCTCGCCTATATATTCGGCAAGGCTTTGGAAAACGCCGTGAACGGTTATTTCTCCGCGGTGAAAAAGAACGTAGCCGCAGAGAAAAAGCACGCAAAGCTTCAGGCTAAGTATGACGCTTCCGTTGCGAAAGGAAAAACGCCCGATTGGTCTGTTCCTCCGTCGGAGGCGGTCAGCGAAGAACTCGCTGCGGAAAACGTCCGCTCGGTTATAAGGTCTTTGAAAGAAGACTACGAGGCGGCGATAGAAAACGCGGACAAAATGGACTTCGACGGGCAGACCGTCGCTATGATAGACTACTTAAAAGCTCAGGCGGCGGGAGTGGTTAACAGGGTTACAAAGGCTAAAGCAAAACATAAGGCTATAAAGCTTATGGAGGAAGTCGGTATTCCCGAACCGCAAAAGAGATTTAATCAATATCCGTTCGAGTTTTCGGGGGGTATGCGCCAGCGTATAGTTATAGCCATCGCGCTTGCTGCAAACCCGGATATTCTCATCTGCGATGAGCCAACAACCGCGCTCGACGTTACTATTCAGGCTCAGATACTCGAACTTATCAACAAACTGAAAGAAGAAAGGAAACTTTCGGTAATATTTATAACTCACGACCTCGGCGTGGTTGCTAACATGGCGGACAGAATCGCCGTTATGTATGCCGGAAAAATAGTGGAATACGGCACGGCGGAGGACGTTTTCTATTCTCCCGCGCACCCGTATACCTGGGCTCTTTTGTCGTCGATGCCCGACCTCGATACTAACGAGAAGCTCGACGCTATTCCCGGAACTCCGCCGAATATGATTTTTCCTCCGAAGGGAGACGCGTTTGCAGAGAGGAACAAGTACGCAATGGCGATAGACTTCGAAATGCAGCCGCCTATGTTCAAAATAAGCGACACGCATTATGCCGCTACCTGGTTGCTTCACCCTTCCGCGCCTAAAACCGAACCGCCGAAAATCGTAACCGACAGAATTGAAAGAATGAAAACAAAAGGAGGCGAGCAAGCATGAACGACGATAGAGAAGTTTTGTTGAAAGTCGAAAATTTGTGTAAATTCTTCAAAATGGGGAACCGCGAACTGAAAGCTGTTAACAACGTCAGTTTCGATATTAAAAAAGGCGAAGTTTTCGGACTTGTAGGCGAATCCGGTTGCGGTAAAACCACCACAGGCAGAACCATAATCAAGCTTTACGAGCCTACGGGCGGAAACGTTTGGTTTAAGGGCAGAAGAATCGTCGCAGGGACTCGCTCGTACAAAGACGAAATTCGCGAAAAGCGCGTTTGGTACAAGGAAGAGTGCGCGCGGTTGAAAGCCGAGGCGAACGAAAAAATCAAGGCGATTTCGGTCGGCTCGGACGAACAAAAAAGGCTTCAAGCCGAAAAAATCAAAGTCGGGCTGAAAGAAAAAATCGACGCGCTGACAGCGGAAACCAACGCGTTTATTTCGGAAAAAACAAACGAGATAAAACTTGCCGACTACGAGGATAAAAATTGCGATAAGATTTACGCGGCGGAACAAGTTAAGAAGGTCCAAAACGAATATGCCGCCCTTATCGCAGAGGAATCGGACGAAACGAAAAAGAAAGCTCTCGCCGCGGAGTGTAAAGCCGAAGTTGCAAAAGCGAAGAAAACCCGTCTTGTAACTCAAATACAGATGATATTTCAAGATCCTATAGCTTCGCTCGATCCGCGTATGACGGTGAGAGATATTATTGCGGAAGGGCTTATCATAAGAGGCGAAAAAGACAAGGACGTAATAAACGAAAAGGTTTACGAGATGCTTGAGCTCGTGGGGCTTGTGAGAGAGCACGCCGACCGTTACCCGCACGAATTTTCCGGCGGACAACGGCAAAGGATAGGCGTTGCGAGGGCGATTATAATGAACCCCGAAATGATTATAGCCGACGAACCCGTTTCCGCGCTCGACGTTTCCATTCAGGCTCAAGTTATAAACCTGCTTAACGCGCTGAGAGAAAAATTCAAACTGACGATTTTGTTCGTCGCGCACGATCTTTCGGTAGTCAAGTATTTTTCCGACCGAATAGGCGTTATGTACTACGGCAATATGGTTGAACTTGCAAGCTCGGACGAGTTGTTCGCTCACCCGTTGCACCCGTACACGAAATCGTTGCTTTCGGCTATACCTTTGCCCGATCCGATTTACGAAAGGCAGAGAAAAAGAATTACTTACAATCCGCTTGCCGAGCACGATTATTCGGAGGAAGCTCCCTCGATGAAAGAGATCGCTCCGGGGCATTTCGTATTTTGCAATTCAGCGGAAGAAGCGAGATATAAGGCACTTTTAAGCGAAAAACAATAAAATAAGACGGAAGAAAAATGAACGAAGAAATCAGGAAAGACAACCCCTTTGAAGATAATAAGGGCGAAAAAAGAGAACTGACGGCGAAGTACGGCTCGAAGATTTTGCAGTACGCCGTTACCTCGGGCGCGGGGCTTATTATCGCCTTTCTGATCGTGTGGAGATGGGGTGCGGAGGATGGTATATTCGCCTCCACTTCTCTTACTCATACGTACAGACTTTTATGCGACGGCTTTTTCGTGCCGGGTGTTCTTATGATTCTTATAGGCGGAATGATTTGGATTTCGAGAGCCGGCGCGTTTGACGGCGTTAAGTACGTTTCGAGATATATCGTGTATGCGATTATTCCGTTTTCGAGAGGTAAAAAGACCGAAAAATACGCCGATTATAAGGAAAAGAAGAAGTCCGAGTACAAAGAAAAAGGCTCTTATGCGTATATGTTCGTATGCGGCGGAATTATGGTTGCTCTTTCGATATTGTTTTTAATCCTGTACACTTCTGCAGGCGAGGCGTAATTAGTGTTTTTTGCGGTTTTGCGTCCGGAGCTGCTCCGGTGTATTGTCGCCTGATAGGACGATTAAATTAAAAACAGGGAAACTCTTTTGTGAGAATCCCTGTTTTTTGTTTGTTTTAAGCGGGTAATTTATTTTTTAAGCGAAAAGAACGAGCGTTTGCGGTCGGGCGTGTTGTCCTCTCTTTCCGCGTGAAACTTTTCCTTTATAATATAGACGGGGCGGTTTTTAACCTCGTTGTAAATTCTCGCGGTGTAAATATCCGAAAGCCCTTTTACTGTTAAGTTCCAGCCGAACAGCGCGCCTATCGTGGGGAAAAGCCAGGGTAAGAGGTCGGTCATTACGCCGGTTGCGGCAAGAACTATAAAAGTTATAAAGCACGCAAGCGACAATACGCTAAGAAGAATTCCCGATTTAAGCGCAAGCGTAAGGGGATAATCGCTGTTTGAAATTATGCCGTCGCTCGCGAGTTTTACCATTTTTTTAAGGGTGTATTTCGTTTCGCCTATCTCGCGCGCGGGGCGGTCGAAATCTATAAACGTCTGTTTAAAACCAACCCACGCAGCCTGAGCTCGGAGAAGTCTGTCATGCTCGGGCAGAGATATAATCGCGTCAACCGCTTTTCTCGAGTAAAGTTTGAAATCGCCCACGTTTTCGGGCACTTTCGCGTAAGAAATTCTATGCAGAAACTTGTAGTAAAGCCTTGCTGTTGCCTTTTTGAAAAAGCTTTCTTTAGGTCTGCTTTTCCGTCTGCCGTGGACTATGTCGAAGCCTTCTTTCCATTTTTCGATCATTTGAAGAGCGACTTCCGGGGGATCCTGAAGGTCCGCGTCCATGGCGATGACCGCTTGTCCTTTCGCTTCTTTAAGCCCTGCGAGAAACGCTGCTTGCTGACCGAAATTTCTGCTGAAACTTATGCCTGTTATGCGGCTGTCTTTTTCGCATTGCTCTTTTATGATTTCTTCCGTTCTGTCCTTAGAACCGTCGTTGACTATTATTATTTCGAATTCTTCGCCCGTTTTTTCGAAAAGCGGAATGACCTTTTCAAAAAAATAAGGCAGACATTCTTCTTCGTTATACGCGGGAACGACTATCGAGTACGTCGGGTTTTTCATTTTCTCACCTGCGGGGCGTTATCGTGTATTTTTAAGAATAAACGCCCGATTTTTCATTATATATATAATAGCACAAATTTCCGCGTTTGTAAACGCTTTTTTTAAAATTCGGCAAGCAGTCGCAACGAATGAGATTTTTATGTAAAAGCGATTTTTCGCAGTACCGAATTATTCGTCTTGACATTTTCTTCGAGAAGAAGTATACTTTTATTTAAACAGGGCTTCGATGTCCGCCTTTTAAAACGTAAACCAAGGCGGGCGATTGAACGAAGTTCGGGGAGAATAAAATGGATTATAAACTTTCGTATCGGAATTGGCTCGCGAAT
The DNA here is from genome assembly GCA_022768945.1 of Christensenellaceae bacterium. Taxonomy (GTDB): domain Bacteria; phylum Bacillota; class Clostridia; order Christensenellales; family Borkfalkiaceae; genus RGIG3732. The sequence continues at coordinate 42,739 of JALEKY010000010.1, forward strand.
CCGGCTCTTTCGCCTAAGGAGGTCGAGGAGCTTTCGGCAATTTCGGATAATGAAGAAGAGATAGAATATCGCTTCGGTAAAGAACTCGAATTCGGTACCGCCGGAATGCGCGGTATAATCGGGCTCGGCACGAATATGATGAACGTTTACACGGTAAAGAGGGCTACCGCCGGACTTGCCGAATACATAAAAAGCCTCGGAAGGCGCGCTATGTCGAGGGGGGTTGCGATTTCTTTTGATACGAGAAAGTATTCCGAACTGTTCGCGAGAACCGCCGCGGGCGTTCTTCTCGCGCAGGGCATAAGAGTATACGCATATACAGAGCCGCACCCCGTTCCGATGCTTTCGTTTGCGGTGAGAAATTTGAAAACGATTGCCGGAATAATGATTACCGCAAGTCATAACCCAAAAGAGTATAACGGATACAAGGTTTACGGAGAAGACGGCGCACAGATGTCGCCCGAAGCTACCGCCGAAGTCGTTAAATGTATTTCCGGAATAGATTGTTTTTCTGTGCCGTGCGTTACGGTCGCTCCTTTTTCGGAAAACGTCGACAGAGCCGGACTTACGAAAATCGGCAAGTGCGTAGAGGGCAAGTATTACCGCGCGGTATTAAAAACTTCGCTTTCGCGCAAAATAGTAAAAAAACAGGCTAAATCTTTAAAAATAGTTTATACGCCCATTCACGGCAGCGGATACAAACCGGTTATGGCTGTTCTCGGCAAACTCGGTATCGTTCCCGAAGTCGTTAAGGAGCAGGTTCTTCCGGACGAAAACTTTTCCACGGTGGAAGTCCCGAATCCCGAAAACAAGGAAGCTCTTTCGATGGGAATTTCCCTTGCCGAAAAAGTCAGGGCGGACGTCGTTTTCGGAACCGATCCCGACTGCGACAGACTCGGCGTAGCAATAAGAAACGACGACGGAGAATTCGTTTCGCTTACGGGCAATCAAGTCGGCGTGCTTCTTTCCGACTATATTATATATAGATTAAAGGAAGAAGGTAAACTTCCCGATAACGCGGTTATAGTAAAAAGCTTCGTTTCGTCCGGGCTCGTCGTTCCGATTGCAAAACATTACGGAGTGGAGGTCGTAGACGTTCCCGTCGGCTTCAAATACATAGGCGAGAAAATTAAGCAGTACGAAAAAACGAAAGAAAAGACGTTTATTTTCGGCTTCGAGGAGAGCTGCGGATATCTTCGCGGAACGCACGCGAGGGATAAGGACGCGGTAGTCGCGAGTATGCTGTTTGCCGAAATGGTCTGCTATTACAATTATAAAAACGTAAGCGTGTTTAAACGGCTCGGCTCGATATACGAAAAATTCGGCTATGCCGCAGAAAAAACGGCAAGCGTTAAGTACGACGGAATAAACGCAATGGATGAGATGAACGAGGTTGTTAATTCTCTTAAAGGAAAGTACGTAGCCAAAATCGGCGGATACAACGTAAGAGAAGTGAGAGATTATTCTTCGGCTACCGCAATCACTTGCGACGGAAAAACCGTGTCGGTGGACTCCGAACGTACAAACGCGGTTTACTACGAACTCGAGAACGGCATGTTCATATGCGTTCGCCCGAGCGGAACAGAGCCGAAACTTAAAATTTACTACTTCGCAATGGCAAAAGACGAGTTAAACGCTAAGAAAGCGCTCGAAAACCTCGTTTCGGGGTTCGATGAAACCGTCCTGAAAAAAAATTAAAAAAAATAAAAAAAATCGCGAAAAATAGTTGACTTTCTTTTTGCGAAATGATAATATAAATAAGCTGTCAGTTATGACAGCGAACTCGCCGAAGCGAGAGAAGAAGAGTAGATTGACAACTGCATAGAAAGAAATAAGAAAGAAACAAAGTACAGAAGGCAAAAACAAACGAAACTTTAAAAAAGAAAAATGGTTAATACACACGGAAACGTGGAAACAAATCACTGGAAATTAAAGTTTTAGGATTTTTTGAAAGGTATCAAGCAAATAATTCGACGGATTGCGAGAGCAATCTAAAAAGATCAAGCTACAAAGAGCA
>JALEKY010000031.1 GCA_022768945.1 Christensenellaceae bacterium
GGAGTAAAAAAACAGCCACTCTTTCGCAAGAATGGCTGTTTTTTGTTTGTTTTATTGTAAATTATACCTTTTTAACCCTGTTTTTGGCTTATTTCGTCGCCCTCGGATTACGGATATTAGCCTGAGCGGCGGCAAGACGCGCGATAGGTACTCTGTACGGCGAGCAGGATACGTAATCCAAACCTACGTTATGGCAGAACTCGATGCTCGAAGGATCGCCGCCGTGTTCGCCGCAAATGCCGCAATGGAGATCCGGTCTGGTCTTTCTGCCGAGCGTAACAGCCATGTCGATAAGTTTACCTACTCCCTCGGTGTCGAGACGGGAGAACGGATCGCTTTCGTAAATCTTCGCGCCGTAGTAGGAGGGAAGGAATTTATTAGCGTCGTCACGGCTGAAGCCGAACGTCAACTGCGTGAGGTCGTTGGTTCCGAAGCAGAAGAATTCCGCTTCCTTAGCGATCTGATCCGCGGTAAGAGCCGCTCTCGGAATTTCGATCATGGTACCTACGTGATATTTGAGAGCCACGCCGGATTCTTTGATAACGGCGTCTGCGGTTTCGACTACCGTCTTTTTGCAGAATGCAAGCTCCTTGATTTCGCCTACGAGAGGTATCATTATGTTGGGAGCCAAATCCCAATCGGGGTGACGTTTGGAAACGGCTATAGCCGCCTTGATTATAGCTTTAGTCTGCATAACCGCGATTTCGGGGTAAGTTACGGCAAGTCTGCAGCCGCGGTGTCCCATCATCGGGTTGAACTCGTGGAGCGAGTTGCAAAGAACCTTTATTTCTTTTACGGTTTTGCCCTTAGCTTTTGCAAGAGCCTTGATGTCGGCTTCGTCCGTGGGAACGAACTCGTGAAGCGGCGGATCGAGGAATCTGATGGTAACGGGCGTACCCTTGAGAGCTTCCATAAGACCTTCAAAGTCCGCTTGTTGCATAGGCTCGATTTTGTCGAGAGCTTCTTCTCTTTCTTCAACCGTTTCGGAACAGATCATTTCTCTGAATTTATCGATTCTGCCGGGGCCGAAGAACATATGCTCGGTTCTGCAAAGACCTATGCCCTGCGCGCCGAGTTCCGCGGCTCTTTGCGCGTCCGCGGGGGTATCCGCGTTCGTCATAACTTCGAGAGCCTTGTATTTGTCGGCAAGTTTCATTATTCTGCCGAAGTAACCGCTGTTCGGATCCGCGGGAACGGTTTTAATCATTATATCGTAAATGTTGCCGGTGGAGCCGTCCAAAGAAATTTCGCTGCCCTCGCGGAAGGTCTTTCCGCCGAGCTCGAAGTATTTTTCTTCTTCGTGCATCTTGATGCTTTCGCAACCGGAAACGCAGCAGGTACCCATACCGCGCGCAACGACCGCCGCGTGGGAAGTCTGTCCGCCTCTTACTGTAAGTATGCCTTGCGCGTATTTCATACCCTCTATGTCTTCGGGGGAAGTTTCGAGTCTTACGAGAATAACGTTTTTGCCCTCTTTGCCGAGTTTAACGGCTTCTTCGGGGGTGAATACAACGGTACCCGCGGCAGCTCCCGGGGAAGCGGCGATACCCTTGCCTACTACGTTTTTCTTGTCCGCCGCCTTGAGGGCAGCCGCGTCGAACGTCGGGTGAAGGAGCATATCGAGCGATTTAGCGTCGATCTGCATAAGAGCTTCTTTTTCGGTAATCATGCCCTCGTCTATAAGGTCGCAAGCGATCTTGATAGCCGCTGCGGCAGTTCTCTTACCGTTTCTTGTCTGAAGCATGTAAAGCTTTCTGTTTTCTACGGTGAATTCCATATCCTGCATATCTCTGTAGTGATTTTCGAGAGTTTTACAAACTTCCTGGAACTGCGCGTAAACTTCGGGGAATACCTGCGCCATCTTGTCTATAGGCATAGGCGTACGAACGCCGGCAACTACGTCTTCGCCCTGAGCGTTGGTAAGGAATTCGCCCATAAGTCCCTTTTCGCCGGTAGCGGGGTTACGGGTGAACGCAACGCCCGTGCCGCAATCGTCGCCCATATTGCCGAACGCCATCATCTGAACGTTAACCGCGGTACCCCAGCTGTAGGGAATGTCGTGGTCCATACGATAGATGTTCGCTCTGGGGTTGTCCCAGCTTCTGAAAACGGCTTTGATAGCCTCGAAAAGCTGTTCCTTGGGATCGCTCGGGAAATCTTTGCCGAGCTGTTTTTTATATTCGGCTTTGAATTGATTTGCGAGGGTTTTAAGGTCGTCCGCGTCGAGTTCGATATCCTGCGTAACGCCCTTCTTCGCTTTCATTTCGTCGATGAGTTTTTCGAAGTATTTTTTACCTACTTCCATAACGACGTCCGAGAACATCTGGATAAATCTTCTGTAGCAGTCCCACGCCCATCTGGGGTTACCGGACTTTTTGGAAAGCACTTCAACTACTTCCTCGTTAAGACCGAGGTTAAGAATGGTATCCATCATACCGGGCATGGAAGCGCGCGCGCCCGAACGAACGGAAACAAGCAACGGATTTTCCTTATCCCCGAACTTTTTGCCGGTGATGGCTTCCATCTTTTCGATATTCTCCATTATTTCTTTCTGAATATCGTCGTTGATTCTTCTTCCGTCTTCATAGTACTGCGTGCAAGCTTCGGTAGAAATGGTAAAGCCTTGGGGAACGGGTAAACCTATTTTGGTCATTTCCGCAAGGTTTGCGCCTTTACCGCCGAGAAGCTCGCGCATCTGTGCGTTTCCTTCGGTAAAAAGGTAAACATACTTCATAGTAATAGTATTCCTCCTAAAAATGTTTGATTTGTAGAAAAAGTTTAGTGCTGTTTAACCATATAATTATAAACGATTTAACTTTGTTTGACAAGTGTTTTAGCATTAACTCGGATATTTTTTCCTCTTTAAAGCGAAAAACATCCGTTTTAAGGGGTTCCCTTTGCGGACGTTTTTTAAATTTTCGTTTTTGTGAGTCAGGGATAAGGAACGGAATCCCTACGCTTTATTTCTCTTTCTTGCGGCGAGAACGTTCATAAGCACGAACAACCCGATAAATAACAATATGCTCGCGATAAACACTGCGTAGGATACTTCCGTGCTGACGTATACGCCGAAGAAATCCACCTTGCAGTCTACTCCGCGGGCGATTCTTTCGACTACTTCTTCGGGATATCCGCCGCTTCGCATTTCGTCGAAAACTCCGCGAAGAGTAGCGCTTTTAATTATGCTCGTTCCGTAGGTCCCCGGCAAACACGCGAAAATGTTTCGAAGTCCCTCGTCGAAAGAGGCAAGCGGCATATACGCGCCGCAAATAAATCCGTAGCCGGAACTTACTATCGTACCGACTGCGGAAGCCTGCCCGTCGGACGATAAAAAGAAGTTTACGCACGACGACAACGCCGTTCCGAAAGTCGTAAGAAGGATTACATCGAGGAGCATCAGCATAACGTCTCCGAACGTAAGACACCAGCCGAACGTCGCAAGATAGATAAGACTCGCGCCGAGCGCGATCAGACTTATTATCAGAGTTGAAGACAGCGCGGCGAGAAAGTATCAGAGCCCGAGCGTGCCGGGTTTTACGGGAGTAACGGTCAAATCTTTTATCGCGCCCGTCGCCTTGTCTTTAACCATAAGCATGTTCGAACAGAACGCCACCGTAACGCAACACACCGCGAGAAGAGACGAAACGAGCTGACCTCCGACGCACGCGTTTACGACGGAATCCGCAACGGTAACGCCCGCCTGCTCGAGAGCAAAACGGAATGAGTCGTCGTACACTTTTTTCAGAAAAGTGGCGTATAACACGAGTAAAATGACCGGAGTGATGAGAGAACTGATAAACAATCCTTTGTCTTTGAAGTAAATTTTTACATTCCTTTTAACGAGCAAAAATAACTGTTTCATTTGTTGTCGCCTCCAAGTTCCTTTCCCGTGACGGCAAGGAAAACATCGTCCATCTTGCCTTTGATTATTTCGAAATCGGTGAAAACTTCGGGGTAGCGCAAAATCAGGTCCGTTGCGACGGAAGTGTTTTTCACTCTTGCCCTGAACGCGTCGTGCAACCTCTCGTACGGAACTCCGAGAGCTTTCACTTTCTCTTCGGAAACGTTGTAAAGATTTATGTAGTCGTCGGCATATTTGTTTTTCAGCTCGAGCGGAGTGCCTTCCACCGCGATTTTACCGTGGTCGAGTATAAGCACGTAGTCGGCGTCGGCGGCTTCTTCCATATAATGAGTGGTGAGAAAAACGGTCATTCCGTCGTTTTTTCTCAGCCCGGAAACGACGTTCCACAGCATTCTCCTTGTCTGAGGATCGAGCCCTGTCGTCGGTTCGTCGAGAATGAGAATTTCCGGCTTGTGTATGAGCGCTCGAGCTATGTCCGCCCGCCTTCTCTGCCCTCCCGAAAGCTTGCCCGCAGGTCTTTTCATAATGTCGTCGAGTTCGAGAAGCGCGGAAACCTCTTTCAGCCTCGATTTGAACTCCTCTCCGATAATTCCGTAAAGGCACGCTCTGTTTTCGAGGTTTTCCCTGACGGTCAGATCTTTATCGAGCACGGAGCTTTGAAACACCACGCCGAGTTTTCTCTTTATAAAATCGGCGTCTTCGTCTATCGACGTTCCGCAAATACGCACGCTCCCACCGTCTTTTTTGAGCTGTCCGCAAATAATGTTTATCGAGGTCGACTTGCCCGCGCCGTTCACGCCGAGGAAAGCGAAAAGCTCTCCTTCCTTAACGCAAAAGCTCAAATCGTTTACGGCTTTAACCTCCGTCCCGGATTTTTTGTCCGAAAAACTCTTTACGAGATTTTTTACTTCGATTATATTCTCAATATCCGTCCTTATAAGGAACGCACGTTTCGGTTCTTAAGAATTCCGTTCCTTATTACCGATTATTGTATAACAATACCCCGAAAAAGTCAAACGAATATTCCGTAAGCCGGATTTGAAACGGCATTTACCCGCTCTTCCGTGACGACAAACAACAGTAATTCCGTAAACGCCGACCGAAAAAACCGCCTTTTTCGCACGTTAACCGCGTATTCTTTCGTTCAACGGCAACAAAAAACGCCGGACAAAAGAAAAATCCGCCGGCAAATTCGTTTTTTATTATCGCTTTATCTGAGTCATTGCGCAAATCTTTCCGAAAAAGAAAGGCGTCCTCCGCGCATGAAGAGAGAAAAACCAACCGATTTAGCGCGAAAAAGGCGGCTTTTTGTTTTTTCCTAATATTCTTCTCGTCCCCGCCTCGTGAGCGCGCATAAAAGACAAAACCGCGTCTATATTATCCGCGCTCCGCTTCTCCCCGCGTTCTTCGCCTTTTTCGTTTCTTTCCCCGTTTTCCCCGTCGGGAGCGAAATCTTTTTTCTCTTCGACGTCGTCTTTCTTTTCCTCTCCGTCCGGCAAAGAACGCTCTCCCTGCAATTTCTCTTCATACCCGGCGTTTGTTATCTCCCGTTCTTCTATTCGCTCGGAATCCGTCTCCGTTCCGGAAGATAAACGCTCCTCTCTCTCGCGATTTTCCATACTCGACGCACCAAGCGAGTTTTCGTTTTTTACAAAAGAAGGCGTAAGAGTGAATTTTTCCATAAAACGCAACCCCTTTTCTACGTTTTCCGTATCCACGGCTGACCGAAGCCGTCCGCCCCCGAAACCCGCCGCCCGCCGAAAAAAACACGGCAAAAAATAAAAAGAGTGACGGATACTACCGAAAAAACGATTGATTATTTCAAATTTATAGTGTATAATATACAAGTATATTATGCGCAGAGCGGTTCGGATACACGATTACGGTATGCGATTTACGCGAAAAATATTCCCGAACGCCTTGCGAGTAAAAACCAACAGTCAGTTATCGCCCCGCGCGGGGATACGAAAGCGCGGCGCGAGAAAAGGAGTTCATTTATGAGCAAAAAACTTTTGGCAATCGTAACTGTTATCGTTTGCGTGCTGATGGCTTTCACGGCTTGTAGCGCCGGCAAAGAGCCGCTCACCGAAGATAACGGCAAAAACGTTTCCGTCGGCGGCTTCGTTGCCGAGACGGACGACTACGTTTACTTTATAAACGGCAACGAGCTTTACACCGAAGACAACACTTTGAACAAAGTGGAAAAAGGCGCGCTCGTTCGCGTTAAGAAAACCGAACTCGAAAAAGGCAAAGACGCTAAAACCGAATGCGTCGTTTCCAAGCTCGTTTCCACGGGCGACTACTCCGCGGGCATAGCCGTTGCGAACGGCAGAATTTATTTCGCTACCCCGAGTGCGGAAAAAGACAAAATCGGCAATATCAAAAATACCGAAATCGAATTCTACTCCGCTAAGCTCGACGGTACGGATTTAAAGAAAATAGCTACCTCCAACGGGGCGGACGGCAATACTTCCGCTTATCGCTTCCACTATACGGACAATAAAATGTTCGTGACGTTCCTCTCGCAGGAAACGGTTACCGAGGACGGTTCGGAAGTTACGAAGAAGTATCTCAACGTTTACGGCGACGACGGCAAAGAAGTCTTCAAAGCCGAATACGAAAGCTATATTTTCGATAAAAACGACGGCAATTACTTATATTATACCGCTTCCGTAAAGAACGACACTCTCAATTCGACCGAGAGCTTCAACGCCGTTTACCGCAACAAAATCGGCAACGAGGACGCGGAACTTATGCTTTACGGTGCCGGTTCCAACAGAAACACTTCCGACAAAACTTACGCCAACAAAGGCATACAGGGCGTTAAATTCACCCTCTTAGCGGCTCAGAACGGCTATCTCTACCTTAGCGCTGCTTCGGTAGACACCACCCCCTCGACGAACACATTCTACGCGTTTATCGGAGAAGAAATTAAAACCGACGCGGAATCAAACTACGCGGATATGAAACGCTCCAACGTTATGACGAGCGACGGCGCGAACGCACCCGCAGCTTTGGCTTCGACTTCGCTCTTCTTCGCTCCCGACAACATAATGTATCTCGACAGTTCTCTGGGCTTCTGCGCTTACAATTACACGAAGCGCATGAACTATGCCGACAACTACGGCGTAACCGTGGAATATACCGATAAAGACCTTCTTTCCGGCTCTATAGCTTACGTTGCAAACAATTACCTTTACTGCCAGGTAAGCGGCGTATATTACAGAATAGCCCTTACCGACAATAAAATCGCTTCCGACGCGAAAACCGAAAAGATTTCCGCTCTCACCTATTCGACGAGCTGGTATGCTCCCGAAACCGTTAAAGTAGGCGAAAAAGAATTCGTTCTCGGCATGTTCTCCTCTTCCGACTATAAGGACTACGTATTCGCGACCGAAATCGAAGACTTCGAAGCAAACCTTTTGAACGAGGACAAAACGGCTGTAAGCGACGAGAACATCGAAGCTTTCGTTAAAGGCTTTTTAACCAAGGAAAAAGATCTTGCTTCTTTCTACGAAGACAACAAAGAAACCAAACTCGGCGCGTTCCTTTCGGGCAACAACAGAACTTCCGTAAACTATATGTGGACGAAGGTCGTTTCCCTCATCGGCACCAAAGCTCAGAAAGAAATAGACAAATACCTTAAAGATACTTATCCCGAAAGCAGTTCGTCCTCCTCTTCTTCCGACAGCAGCGACTCCTGCTCTTCCGCAATTACCTGCTCGGCAATAATCGCCGCCGTGGTTATGGGCGGATTTGCGGTAGCGGTTTCCAAGAAGCGCGGCTGATAAACAGAATAAACAAACAACTAATACCGCGAGAGGCAAACGCTCGCGGCAGGGATTCCATTCCTTATCACTAACTATTTTTGCGGTAATAAATCGGTTTTTAACGAGCGCGAACGAAGCTGTGCTTTAC
>JALEKY010000001.1 GCA_022768945.1 Christensenellaceae bacterium
GACAATTATTATTTATCAACAGATTATATTTTTATATAAGGAGATAACAATGAAACCGTATTTATCGGAAAAGAACGAAGTACTGGCTTCGTTTAACTCGAAGCAAAGCGGATTGTCTTCTGTCGAAGCGGAAAAGAGACTGAGCGACTACGGCAAAAACAAACTTAAAGAGGGTAAGAAAGATTCCTTGATCAAGAAGTTTTTGCTTCAGCTCGCGGATCCGATGATTTTGATACTGATTGCCGCGGCAGTCGTTTCCGGAATAATTTCCGTCGTTGAAAAAGAAGTTCCCACGGACGTGTTTATAATACTTTTCGTGGTAATTCTCAACTCGGTGCTCGGCGTGGCTCAGGAATCTAAGGCGGAAAAAGCACTCGAAGCGCTGAAAGAGATGACCGCCGCTACGTCGAAGGTGCTTCGCGACGGGAAACAGACGATAGTGAAGAGCGAAGACCTTACGGTCGGTGATGTCGTAATTCTGGAAGCAGGGGACGCCGTTCCCGCAGACTGCAGGGTGATTGAAAGCAACTCGCTTAAATGCGAGGAGGCTGCATTGACCGGCGAGTCCGTTCCGAGCGAAAAGCACGACAAGGCAATAAAACCCGCTTCGAACGGCGACGTGCCGCTCGGTGACCGTGCGAATATGGTTTATATGGGCAGTACTGTCGTTTACGGCAGAGCAAAGGCTGTTGTCGTTGCCGTAGGTATGGATACCGAAATGGGAAAAATAGCTTCCGCGCTGACTTCTTCGCAGGAAGAAAAAACGCCGCTGCAACAGAAGCTTTCTCAACTATCCAAAGTGCTTACCGTTCTTGTGCTCGCCATATGCGCGGTTATATTCGCCGTGGGGCTTATCCGCGGACTGATAGACAATGGTTCGCTTGATTTTAAGACGGATATAATTCCTTCGTTTATGGTTGCGGTATCGCTTGCCGTGGCGGCAATTCCGGAGGGGCTTGCGGCTGTGGTTACGATAGTTTTGTCGATAGGCGTAACTAAAATGTCAAAGCGTTCGGCGGTAATAAGAAAGCTTACCGCGGTGGAAACGCTCGGTTGTACGCAAGTAATCTGCTCGGATAAAACGGGTACGCTCACACAGAATAAAATGACGGTTGTAGCCGATTATACGCGAAATAAGGCACTTCTTTGTACTGCGATGACTTTATGCAACGACGCCGAACCCGACGATAAAGGCGTTGCGACGGGCGAACCCACCGAGTGCGCTCTCGTAAATTTCGCCACGAAAAACGGTTTCGACAAAAAGAAAATTTCGTCGGAGCAAGAGAGGATCGGAGAAGTTCCGTTTGACTCTTCGCGCAAGATGATGTCTACCGTTCATACGACAAAAAACGGTTTTATTCAGTACACCAAAGGCGCGCCCGACGAGCTTCTTTCCCGCTGTAAATATATAGAAACGGAAAACGGCGTAAAAGAGCTTACGGAGGAAGATAAACGCGCGATATTAAAAGAAAACAAAACTATGGCGGATAAGGCTCTCAGAGTTCTTGCCGCGGCGTACAAAACTCACGCGGACAAACCGACCGTTTACACGCCCGAGGAGCTTGAAAAAGACCTTGTGTTTATTGGTCTTTGCGGAATGATCGATCCCGTTCGCCCCGAAGTTAAAGAGGCAATTAAAGAATGTAAAACGGCCGGTATACGTCCGGTTATGATTACGGGCGACCACAAGGACACCGCAGTTGCCATTGCTTTGGAACTCGGTATTATAAAGGACGCGAGCGAAGCCATTACCGGCGCGGAGCTTAACGATATTTCGGACGAGGACTTTGAAAAAGCGGTCGAAAAATACTCCGTATACGCGAGGGTTCAGCCCGAACATAAGGTTCGCATAGTGAATGCGTGGAAGAAAAAAGGAATGATTACCGCCATGACCGGCGACGGGGTGAACGATGCGCCTTCGATTAAAGCGGCGGACATCGGCGTAGGAATGGGCATTACCGGTACGGACGTAACCAAAAACGTTGCAGATATGGTGCTTTCGGACGACAACTTCGCAACGATTGTCTTTGCCGTGGAAGAGGGAAGAGAAATTTACGGAAACATTCGCAAGGTAATTCAATTCCTTCTTTCGTCCAATATGAGCGAGGTTATATCTATATTTACGGCGCAGCTTCTCGGTTTTACCGTTTTAAAAGCGCCGCACCTTCTTTGGATTAACCTTATAACCGACTGTTTCCCGGCTCTCGCGCTCGGTGTGGAGCCAGCCGAAAAAGACATAATGAAACAGCCGCCGCGTTCGTCGAAAGCCGGTGTGTTCTCTGACGGAGCGGGCGTCGATATAGTCTATCAGGGTTTACTTGTGTCCGTTCTCACCCTCGCGGCGTATTTTATCGGTTCGTTTATCGAGTACGGAGTATTCTCGTTTACGGCGCAGTCGAGCCACGGAATTACCATGGCGTTCCTCACTATGAGCATGGCGGAAATATTCCATTCGTACAATATGCGTTCGCAAAAGAATTCTATTTTCACTTTAAAAACGCATAATTTTCTGCTGTTCGGTTCTATGATCGCAGCACTTCTTTTAACCACCGCGGTTATAGAAATTCCGTTTGTAGCAAACCTGTTCGATTTCACGTCGATCGGCATAACCGAATACCTTATCGCGCTCGGTCTGTCCGTGCTTATTATTCCGATAGTAGAAGCGGTAAAGCTGATAAAAAGAACCGCAGAGAAGAAAAAATAATGCCGTTTTTGCGCGAAAAAGGAGACTTATTTAAATAAAAGACGTTTGTTCTATAAAAAACAATGCGGCACTATAAAGCAATCAAGCCCGCCCGCGAAAGTTCGATTTGTTTCGTTCTTTCCGTTTGGCGGGCTTTTTTCTTGCGCCGAGTTTTATGCCCGGCGTTTTTTCTTATATCGTATTTTATCCCCGACGTTTTTTCTTTCTACATATTTATCCGACGTTTTTTTCGTGCATCGCGTTTCCGCCCGGCGTTTTTTGCGTTTTGGAAAGACAGGGAAACAAACAATCGTCAAAAAGAGGTGAAAAACAGACTCGAAATTGAAGCGGATATCGTCGTTTTTTATGCAAGGTCTAATCTGTGCTTATGGGAGATATAACGAAAAACAATGAGGAAAATAGCTTACGCGAAACAAATCGAGTTGACATATTTTTCGCAAAAAATTATAATTAGAGTAAAATTTTCTATATATTAAGGTAATGCGTGTGTGTAATTTTTTCACAAAAAGAATTACATAAAAGCAAAACATACCATGCTAAAACGGTTCGTCAACAACGTGCCTGTCAATTAGATATTTTTAAAGGAGGGTTTTATATGAAAACCAAGAGGTACTCGATTATCGGCTTACTTTGTTTGGTAATGGTTTTCGCGCTGAGCATGTTCTTTGTTGCTTGTAACAAAGACGATTCGAGCGATTCCGGTTCGACTGAATTTACTCAGACGGGCGTTTACTATGCATTGAGCGGCGAAGAAGAGTGGGAGCTTTCCATCACCGCAAGCGGATTTACTTTAAAGTCCGCAAGCCAAAGCTATTCCGGTAATTACACTTTCAACGGCAGCGAACTCGCGCTGTCCTCGGCAAACGGAACGAGGTTTGCCGCAACTCTTTCCGGCGACGGAATTAAGGTTACCATAGACGGTAAAGAATACGAATTTCTTAAGAAGTTTACAGTAACCTTTACATATGACGGAGGTTCTTTCACAAAGGAAGCTCTTTCGGGCAAAGGAATCGATGCTCCCGAAAATCCCGTGAAAGAAGGATACGTTTTCGTCGGCTGGTATAAAGATAGAGCAATGAATTTGCCGTTCGACTTCAAGGCGGGCGTTAAGAGCGATACGACCGTATACGGCAAGTTTGTAAAACAGACGGAAGACGAGTTTAACGTAGCCTTCTATGACGACGGGAAACTCCTTGCCGAATATTCCGCAAAAACCGTTCAGCATTGCCTCGGAACGCTTCCCGCGCTCACCAAAGAAGGCAAGGATTTCCTCGGTTGGTGGATAAGCGACTTCGAAGACAGCGCGAAGCTCACCAAAAAAATGAATTCGGGCGACGAAGTTAAGGGCGACGCAAAACTTTTCGCGGTATGGGCTAACAAGGGCGAAAAAGCTCTCGGAGTAACCATAAGCGTCGGTGAAGACGGGAAGGCGACCATTAGCTGGACTTCCGCCGGCGTAGGACAGCAATATACCGTTACCGTTACCGGTCCCGAAGGTTCTCTTCCGACCGAAAAAACGCCGTTGACCTCTCTTTCTTACGACTTCAACGCTCTCGCTGCGGGCGAGTACGAAATAGTCGTTATGGCGAGCAACGGTTTACAGGGCAAAGTTTACTTTAACAATAAGGGACTTCCCAAGGTATCCGGACTCGAAGTTTCCGAATCCGACGCGACGCTTCTCGTTTTCAAAAACGTAGAAGGAGCGGATTATTACCTTATAACGATTGTCTGCAATAACGCGGGACACGTTCACTCCAACGTAAGAATCGAAAAGACCGCGACCGAACTCGTTACTTACGACTTCTCCGGTTGCGAAATGACTAAAGAGGGTATAACTTTCTACGTTACGGCTTGTTCGGATAAATCCGGCAAATCGGTTGTTTCCGAACTTCACGTAATGCACGCCCTCGACAATATAGCGGAAGTTAAATACGACGCGGCTACCGGCAAGGTTTCCTGGACTGACGTTTCCGCCGAATATTATTACGTAACCGTAGACTGCGGCGGCAAAAAGATTTCCGCTAAAGTAGACGAAGCAAACTACTCCGTAGGCGCTTACAAGGGCGAAATCGCTCTTTCCGTCACCGGTTACAAAAAGGGCTACGTTTCCACCGAGGCTAAAGAGGCTTCCTTTACGAGAAACAATCTGCTTATGCCCGAAGGCCTTCGTATTTCCGACGGCGTTCTCTATTGGAATCCGGTAGAAGACGCAGTTTCTTACGAAGTAAAGGTTAACGGAACCGCTTATACCAATACAAATAAGTTTGGCGACAGCTACTATTTCAGCCTTCCTTCTCATATAGGAGGGGCAAACGAGTTTACCGTTTCGGTAAAAGCGATAGCTTCCGATACGACTTTGAATTCGGCTGAAAACGAAATAACCGTTTCCAAGAAAGCGTTCACGAACGTTACTTACTCCAACAGAGTGTTGACCTGGTCGCCTGTTGCGGACGCTACGGGCTATACTCTCACCGTAAACGGCACGGCTCGTACGTACGAGGCAAGAAAAGACGTTTACTCTTACACGTTCGAAAACCCGACCGCCGGTAAATATACCGTTAAACTTACGGCTACCGTAAGCAGCCAGGTTCTCGACGAAAAAACGATCGAAATCGATTTCTATTCCATCACGTTTAATTCTCTCGGCGGCGATACCGATCCGGTTGCAATCGTTGCGGCTGCGGGCGATTACGTAAGCTTACCCGAAGTAACGCGCACCGGTTACGATTTCGAAGGCTGGTATCTGACCGAAGAAGGTCCCGTCGGCGGAAAGAAATACGCTTCCGACGTGTTCGACGGTGAAGAAAACGTCGTTCTGTACGCATATTACGTTCCCAAGAAGCACACCGTACGCCTCGAAGTCGGTGAATACGGCACTCTTGCCGAAGGCGAAGAAACTGTTGAACTCGCTTACGGCGAAAGCTTTACTCTTCCCGTTCCTACCGCGAACAACGCTTCTCAGATGGCGTTCATCGGCTGGTATAAGGGCAGACAAGGCCGCGATACGAGATATACCGACCAGTTCGGCGTAGGCAAACTCGAATACGACAATAACGAGGGAATGACTCTCTACGCGTTCTGGGCAAGCGTATTCAAATATGAAAAGACCGTCACCGAAGACGGCACTCAGCAGACTGCTTACCGCGTAAAAGGCGGCGACGGTATCAACTTCGTAACGGAAGTAACCATTCCCGAAAGCGTCGACGGTATCCCCGTAACGACTATCGACGCGGGCGCGTTCAAGAACTGCTCCGGCTTACAGGTAGTTAACTTCTATTCGTCGATGGAATACGTCGAAGTAGGCGACGATACGGGCGCGAACTCCGCGTTCGAAGGCTGCTCGAACCTCACTGAAATCAACGTTCTCAAATCCGAAACGGGCGATAAAAACAAGTACTACTCCGCAAAAGGCGTGCTTTGCGGTTACAGCAAACTTTCGGGACTTTCCGAAGTTCTCGTAGTTCCGTCTTCCGTAAGCGGCACTCTCGAACTTCCCGAGGGCGTTGAAGTAATCAAGAGCAACTCCTTCAAGAACAAAAACATTTCCACTATAATAATTCCTTCTACCGTACAGGAGATAAAGGAAAGCGCGTTCGAAGACTGCAAACAGCTCGTCAACGTAATTTTCAGAGGTTCCGAATCCGCAAACGCGAAACCCCTTTCGATAGCTAAAAACGCTTTCAAGAACTGTTCCTCGTTGCAGACCGTAACTTTCCCGGCAAGACTCTCGTCGTTCAACAGAAAGGCGTTCGAATCCTGCACGAAACTCGTCTCGGTAGACATTTCCAAAGCAGAGGGCGAAGAAACCGAATATTATTCGCAAGACGGCGTTCTCATAAGCGGTAAATACGGCGCGGCTAAGCTCGAATACGTACCTTCGGGCATCAAGGGCGAGTTCACAATTCCCGCCGGCGTTAAAACCATAGCTTCGCTTGCGTTCTCCGGCTCGCAGTTAACCAAAGTAATTATTCCGAAAGAAGTTACGATGATCGAAGCGTACGCTTTCGGCGGCGTAACGAACGAAGACGGCAAGTCCTACTCCGGCACGATCGAGGGCGACTTCTTCGCTCCTTCGGCAACTCGCCTTGCCGAGGTTGAATTCCAGGGCAAAGAAACCGACAGCCCCCTCACGATAGCTGAGGGCGCGTTCTACGGCACACGCCTTTACAAAAACGAAATAGTTCTCCCCGAAAACCTCGTAAGCCTCGGCAAATACGCTTTCGGCGGAATAATGTCAACGAACATATCTTATGCAAATCTGTCCGTAAGAGTAGAAACGTCGCTTGCCAACGCTAAATTCGCTTCCGGCGCGTTTGCTTCTTACTTTATGTATAACGGCGCTAAGATAGAAAACTATAAGGTTACTAAGCTTACACTCGGCAAGAACGTTCCGTTTATGGAAATAGGCGGTATTTTCGGCAACAACATCGAGGAGATTTCCGTTGACGAAGCGAACCCGAACTACAAAGGTTTGGACGGCGTACTTTTCAACAGCGATTACACTATGATCGTTTACTTCCCGAGCGCGAGGGGCGGCGAATACGTAGTACCCGACACCGTAACGAAGATTACGGACGGCGTGTTCGAAGGCAGACTTATAAGCAAGGTAGTAATCCCCGCTTCGGTTACCGAAATCGGCGCAAGAGCGTTCTATAGAGCAGAGAACCTTACCGAAGTCGAGTTTACGACCGGCGATACGGAAGCAGACCTTGCAATAGGCGACTCCGCTTTCTACGCTTGCGAAAAACTCACCACGATTAACTTGCCTGCAAGACTCAGAACCATAGCCGAATACGCGTTCTTCCGTTGCGACTCGCTTGTAGAAGTCGTAATCCCCGAGGGCGTTACCGAAATAGCGGGCTACGCGTTTGCCGAGTGCGAAGGTCTTAAGACGATATCTTTACCCGCGTCTTTGAAGAAGCTCGGCATACTCGGTGCGGAAACGACCGAACCCGGTACCGGAACAACCGAAGAAACCGGCTCCAAGCTCACTGTATTCAAAGACAGCAATAATATTGAAAACATAACGGTTGCGAAAGGCAACACGATTATGCTTTCCGAAAACGGCGTATTGTACGTAGAAAAGACGGAAGAGGGCGGCAACGTCGTTTCCGAACTCGTTTACTCGCCGGGCGGCAAAACGGGCGAACTCGAACTCAGAGCGAACCTCGTAAAAGTTTGGGACAAAGCGTTCTATTACAACACCAAGCTTGAAAAGATAACCTTCCTCGACGGCGAAAGAAGCGACCTTACTTTCGGTGACAGCATCTTCGAAGGATGTTGGAACCTTAAAGAACTCGTTCTTCCCGTAGGTTTGAAGAAGATAAACTACGGCTTGTTCGATGGCTGCGCTTCGCTCGAAACGATAACCGTTCCTTACACTGTCGAAAGCATTTCTTACGGCGCGTTCAGAAGATATCATTCTTCGATTTCGAGCGCGAAAGAGTACGGCTGCGAAAATCTTAAAAATATTATCTTCCAGGAAGCTCCCGCCGGAGTTACCGCGCCGAGTCTTACCATTGAAGGCGGCGCATATAAGAGCTCTTCCAGCACCTTGAGTTTCGGAATGGTAGGCGCGTTCTACGGCACCTCAATTGAAAGCATCACTCTCCCCGCAAGAACGGTGGAAATCGGCGCGTATGCGTTTGCGGGCGTAAGCACTTTAAAGAGCGTAACCATACCTCAGGGCGTTGCAACCATCGGACAGGGCGCGTTCTTAAAGTCCGGCGTTACGGACGTTGTATTCGAAGAAGGCTCCGCGTTGACTGCGATCCCCGCGTGGTGCTTCTCCGAAACTCCTATAGGCGGATCCGAAACTGCTAACGGCACGATATCCCTTCCCGAAGGAATTAAATCGATAGGATACAGAGCGTTCTACAGTTGCGGCGCGCTTACTTCTATAGTAATTCCGTCCACGGTTGTAGAACTCGGCTCCGGTTATTATGAAAGCGACTTCTACGTTGTTCCCAACACGGACGACGAAATCGTTCTCAACTACAAGAAGGCTACCTCCGGCACTAACAAGGTTCCCGTAACAACGGTAACCAATCCTGTGGGCGAAGTATTCTCCGGCAAGGGAAGCAGCACGAGTAACCTTGCAACCGTTACGTTTGCAAAGGACGAGAACGGCAACGCAAGCCTCGAGTACATTTACAGTAAAGCATTCTATTACAGCAAGATAGAAAGAATAGCTATCCCGGCTTCCATTAAGGAAATAAGAGAAGAAGCATTCTCGAGCATAAAAACTCTCGAAGAAATCACTTTCGAAACCGCCGCCGACGGATTCAGCAGCATAACTCTTATAAGCGATAAAGCGTTTGCTCTCGGTTCCGACGCTCCGATGACGAGTTTCACGTTCCCCGAAACTTCTCAGGAAAACATGACTCTCGGAATGGGCTTGTTCTCCGGTTGCGCAAACCTCACTACTATAAATCTTTCTAATTCGGTAACGAGCATTACCGGCTTGCTTACCGGCCTTAAATCCAAGAACATCTTGCTCACCGTTTCGGACGAGCACCCGACGTTGGCACTCGATAAAGTATACCCGTTCGTTATAAATAAGGCGCGCGATACAATTCAGAGTGTTTACACCCAGCTCGATCCCGATAACGAAGAAGGTCTTGTTGTAATACCGGAAGGATACACCACGATACTTCCTCAGGCGTTCATGGGGCAAACTAAGATCAAAAAGATTGTTCTTCCTTCCGCGATGAAGAAGATCGGCAGCGAAGCGTTCAAGGGTGCAACCGGTTTGACCGAAGTATCTTTCGCTCGCGACGCTCAGGGTAAATCGGCTATGTCTTATATGGGCATCGACGTATTTATGAACTGTACGAATCTTATAAAGGCGGAAATCCCCGGCGAACTCGGTTACGTTCCCGACGGTACGTTCAGAGCTTGCAGCAAGCTCAAAGAAGTAACGCTCGGAGAGGGTATCAAAACTCTCGGCCGTATAGGTCTTACCTTCGGTCAGGATTATTCCGATAACGTAGGTCGTGACGCTCGTTATTTCGACGAGATAGAATATACCAACGGTAAACTCATAACCACGCAGAATTACAACGGTCTCGACACCTACTTGTTCTATAACTGCACGTCGCTTACCACGATAAAAACCAAGGCAAGCGATCCCGAAAACGTAGCTACGCTTCCTTCTTCTTTGGAATCCATCGGTAACAAGGCGTTTGCGAATACGGGACTTATAAGCGTTATTCTTCCCGAAAAGATAACAACGATAGGTAACCCCGAATATTATCAATGCAAGGCAGGCACTACAGCTCCGAAGAAACAGACAGACAACGGCTATCTGTTCTCCAACAGCAAGTCGCTTGTATCCGTATATGCAAAAGGCAATATAGCAAGCATAGGTAAAGGCGCGTTCCAGAAGTGCGTTTCGTTTACAACGTTCAAGACGAAAGAAAGCGATCCCGAAAACGTAATAACGCTTCCGAATGGCTTGAAAGTACTCAGCAATTATGCGTTCGACGAAACGGGCATTATCGAAATAAGCCTTAAAAACGTAACTTTGACTACCGTAGGAACCAATTTGTTCAGTAATACGACGGCTCTCGAAAGAATAGATCTCGGCAAAATAACCGCGCTTACCAACTATATGTTCTCCGGCTCGGGCATTTCCGAAATCGATCTTACCGGCGTAACTTCTTTCGGTACGAATGTATTCGCAAAATGCAAGAACCTCAAAGAGTTGAAGCTTCCTTCGGAAATCACAACGTTACCCGATTACGCTTTCAGCGAAGCGGGCTTGACTAAGATAAACCTGAATAACGTAACTACCCTCGGTAAGTACACGTTTGAAAAATGCGCGGATCTTACCGAAGTAATAGGAGATTCCAACCTTAAATCGATAGGCAACTACTGCTTCCAGAAGTCCGGTTTGACTAAGTTCAGCGCGTTGAGCTTAACGGCTATTCCGCAGAACGCATTCGACGGCTGCGCAAGTCTTACCGAAGTAACCGATACTGCTAATATAGCTTCGGTCGGAACCGCGGCGTTCAGAAATTCGGGCGTTGTAAATATCAACTTACCTCAGGTAACCGAATTGGGCGCAAGCGCGTTCGAGGGCTGCGCAAGCCTCAAGAGCGTTAATATCGCCAAGCCTACCACAAATACGCTTGTGTTCGGCAACACCGTATTCAAGAACAGTACAATCGAAAACTTCAACAGCGACGAAGCGGGCAAGAAGATAATCAATCTTACCGGCGCGTTGAAGTTCGGTACGAGCGTATTCGAAGGCGCGCAAGGCTTTGAAAAAGTCATAATGCCTACCTGGAACGGTCACGAAGATAACTACTCCGATTTATCCGCTTACTTAATCCCCTCTTCGACGTTCAAGAACACTTCCGTAGTTGAAGTCGATATGTCTACGATTAAGGCTTCCAACCTCGAAAAGAAGACTAAAACGCAGGTAAAGGGCAATAAGGCGGGTACGTATCAGAACTCGATATTCGAAGGCACAGCAAACCTCGAAAGAGTAATACTCCCCGAAGACCTTACTATAATCGCTTACAGTATGTTTAAGGACAGCGGACTTAAATATATAGACCTTAAGAACATAGTTACCATCAACTACAGCGCATTCGAAAATTGTACGAGGCTTGTAGGCGAAAAGGTAGGAGAAGATACCGAAGCAGCTCCCGCAGAAGTAAAACTTAACCTCGACAACGTTCAAACGATAGGTTACTATGCGTTCAGAGGTTGTACTTCGCTTACCGAAGTAAATCTTCCCGCACTTAAAACTCTCGAGACTAAATCGTACGTTAAGTACAACGGCGAATCTACGAGCAGATACGCAAGCGAGGCGTTTGCGGGTTGTACGTCGCTTACCAAAGTCGGTCTTAACGAAGCGTTAACCGAAAAAGAAGGCTCCAAAGTTTACAACTATATCCCCGTAGGAATGTTCCTCGATTGTACTTCGCTTACCACGTTGTACGTTTCCGGAACGACGCCTACCGCAGATACCGCTATGTTCTCGGATAAGATAACCGCTATAGGTTACTCCGCATTCCGCAACACCGGTCTTAAGATAGTTGTAATCGGTAAGGGCGTAAAGGAAATAGGCAACTATGCGTTTGCAGACTGCACGAGCCTTGAAACCGTTGAGTTCGCAGGCGACGCGCTTACCACGATAGGCGATTACGCGTTCTCGGGCGATGTCGCGCTTACGACAAAAGAATTACCGGGCAGCGTTACTACAATCGGCGCGTACGCGTTCCAAAACTGCTCCAAGTTGACGGGCGAAGTAAATCTTCCCAAGTCGCTTAAAACCGTCGGAGAATGCGCGTTTATCGGAACGGGTATCTCCGCTTACACCAACAACAACGGCAACACGAACTTCACCGTAAAAGACGGAATGCTTTACTCTGCTGACGGAGGAACTCTTCTTTCCGTCGCTCCAGCAGCGGATAAAACCATAGTTTTGGACGAGAATACGAAGATAGGCTCCTATGCGTTCGCAGGCGCAAACAACCTTGCGTTCGTATTTAAGGAAGGCTTTGCGGAAATCGCGGACTACGCGTTTATGAACTTAAAGAGTCTTACATCTGTAGAACTCCCGTCGACAATCGCCACGATAGGCGAAGGCGCGTTTATGGGTACCGGACTTACCGAAGTAACCCTTCCCGCTTCGCTCACGACTCTCGGTATTAAAGCGTTTGCAAACACCGCTATAACTTCGCTTACTTTGCCCGAAAATGTAACTTCGCTCAAAGCGAGCACGTTCGAAGGCTATACCAAGCTCGAATATCTCGACTTAGGTTCCGTTCAAACTCTCGTTGCAAACTTCCTCGGTAACGCAGGAAGCGAGGTGGCAGAGGGTAAGTCCTTCAAAGTAATCGTTCCCGCAACGGTAACCAAATTGCCCACGCTCACGTTTGTAGGCAGCTACGTAAACGAATTGGTTCTCAATACCACGGCAACTTCGGAAGCGACAAAATTGTTTGCAAAAGCAAGCAGCACGCCTAACACATACCTTAAAAAGGTAACGCTCGCGGAGGGCATAGAAGTAATCCCCGAAGCGATGTTCGGCTTCTGTAACGCTCTCGAAACGGTTGAAATTCCGTCTACGTTAACTTCTATCGGCAAAAACGCGTTTGCATACACGCAAATCAAGTCGTTCGTAGTACCCGACAGCGTAACCGAAATAGGTCAGGCGGCGTTCTCGTACAATACCGAGATTACCTCGTTCACGTTCGGCAACGGCATGACCATAACCGGCGCGAAAGAGTTGTTCGAAGGCTGCTCTAAACTGAAAACGGTAGTTATTCCCGAGGGTTATACTACAATAACTAACAGCACTTTCGAAAAATGCGAATCGCTTACCGATATAACGGTTCCTTCGACCGTAACTACTTTGGAAATGTATGCTTTCTATCAGTGTACTGCTCTTAAGTCGGTAGTTCTTTCCGAAGAATGCGTCGTCGCGAACTACGCGTTCAGAAACTGGACGAAAGGTCAGACCATTTACTTCAGAGGCACAAAAGCATTTGCCGAAGATAACTGGGGTACTTCGTTCAACGATTTGGCATCCGGTTTCACCGAATTCGAAAAGTGCGACGTAGTTTACGATTACAAGGGCTAATTCAAAATTCAGGCAGACGGCTAAGCTCGTTTTTGCCCGAATAATATGAGAAATAAGCGTCTTTTCCGCTTTAACCGGCGGAGAGGGCGCTTTTTTCGTTTGCCCTCGAAACGGCTTTATGCCCCGAAACACTTCGTTTTTTCGCCTGCTGTCGCTATATTTCGGTTCTTATGAATTGAAAATAATTAACACAAAGCTTTAAAACGTTAAATTGAGACTAATTAACAAAAAAAAGGGTTTTATCTTAAATTAACCTTAAAAAATCAAAAAGTTTGTCGATTTCGCGAGTTTTTTGGCTTTCCTCGTGACAATTTTCTTGATTTTAAAAAACCAAAATGCTACGATATAAATAACTATACTTTTATAGTCTATATATAAATATATATTATGTTATATATAATTTTTGCTTATACGCAAATAAAACCGAAAGGAAGGAGGTACAATAAATGCAGGCATTCAAAGACTATGAAAAATTCAAGAAAAGGCTCTCGTCCGAAGGAATTATTAAAGCCGTTCTGATAGGTTTTCTCGTCGCGTTCGCAGTTGCGATCATTACCGCTGCGGTTTGCTGGTATTTCGGCATTAACGCGCTTTTAATAGTAATTCCCGAAATTGTCGTGATAGGCAGCGGAATTTCGCTGTGTTTGTATTATTTCAAATATCGTCCGACGGCTAAAACGGTTGCGGTTAAGGTTGACGAGCTCGGTCTCGAAGAGAGAATGATTACGATGTGCGAATACGAGCACGACGACTCCTATATGGCTGAAGCTCAAAGAAAAGACGCTATGAAAGCGCTCGAAACCGTTAACGAAAAGATGTTGCCGATTGCCGTTTCCGTGGGTTTAATCGTGTTCTCGATTTTATCATTTGTCGGCGGTGCGTTCACTTCGAGCGTAACGGTTCTCGCCGCGGAAGGTAAAATCAAAAGCGGCAAAGAGATTGTTTCCGAATTACTGGAAAAACCGGCAGAACAGTATTCGGTCAGATACGTATCTTCGCTTTTCGGCACTCTGTACTGTCCCGCGTTCAATACGGACGGAAACGAGGAACTTCAGAACGAACTTCTGTCTAAAGGTTACGTTTCTAACGACGACGGCTCGATTATCCTTTATTCCGACGGTTCGATCGAAATGACAGTTACCGAGGGAGTTGACGGAGAATACATCTTCGCAATTCCGAAAAAAGGATATACGTTCGTTCAATGGAGCGACGGCGAGCTTTCTCCTTTCAGAAAAAGTTCCGGCAACGGCATTTACAGCGAGATCACCGCGATTTACGAAGAGGGCGATTTCGACATCGAGGGATACCTCAACAAAATTGAAGCGAACATTCCTACGTTGTCCGACTCCTCGCATAAACCGTACGACATTGGTAGCGGAAATTCGAATTCAGGCAACAACGGAGGCGGAAATTCCTTCGGCGGAGGCGATGGACTGAACAACTTCGTAATCGACGGCAAAACCGATTACAGACACGTATACAAAGATTACGCCGACGAGGGGCTGGACAGAGCGAACAACGACGCGAACATGAACGAAAGGCTTAAAAAGGCGATAAACAACTACTACAACTCGATTAAAGCAAGCTCGTCCGACGAAACAGACGGCAATAACTGATAAACAAATAAACAAAAAGAGAGAAGAGAAATGGTAAACGAAAAGGATATAGAACAGTTTTGCAAACAATGTAACGAAATATTCGCTCAGATTTCGAGGGACGTAATCGGGCAGAAAGAAGTAGTGGAAAACACAGTAATCGC
>JALEKY010000035.1 GCA_022768945.1 Christensenellaceae bacterium
GTTGCGTTTAGCAACTTAAAATTTGACTTGTTCAAATTTTAACATCACATAGTTTATATTTATTTAAAAACATACGGAGGTTTTATCCATGGAAGCGGAGTGCGGAAATTCAAAAGAAGCCATATCGGTGGCAACGCTTCGTCGAATGCCAACGTATCTCAGGTATCTGAAGATAGCGAGGGAAAAAGGCGTGGAAAACGTGTCGTCCGTAACGATGGCTAAGGATTTAAATCTGAATTCTGTTCAGGTGAAAAAGGATATAGGTTTCGCAAGCAAAGTTCCGGGCAAGCCTAAAATAGGTTTTAACGTGGCGGAGCTTATAGCCGACATAGAGGAGCTTCTCGGTTGTTACAATATAAAAGACGCGGTGCTCGTAGGCGTGGGCAAGCTCGGCAAAACTCTTCTTTCGTACAACGGGTTTAAAAATTTCGGGCTTAACGTCGTTGCCGCGTTTGACGAGAATCCTATGCTGTGGAACACGGAGATTAACGGAAAAGTTATTTACCCCGTTTCGAAAATCCCCGATATTTTAAAGCAATCGGGCGCAAAGATGGGCATTATAGCCGTTCCGAAATCCGCCGCGCAGGAAGTGTGCGACAAGCTTGTTTCGTCCGGAGTAAAGGGGATTTGGAATTTTGCCGCAGCGCATCTCAACGTGCCGGACGGCATTGCGCTTAAAAACGAAGATCTTGCGGCGTCGCTCGCAATTCTTTCTCAGCAGCTCACCGAGATACTGAGAAACGAACAGCTCGGCGCGGCAAAGAAATAAAATAAAGGAAGCAATCATATGAATGCCGAAAACATTTACGCATACAAGTTGAAAGGCGACGTGAAGAAATTCTCTTCGATTCGCGAAGCCGCGGAAAAACTCGAAGGCGTGGATAACGCTATTTTAAGCGAAGACGTTTTGACTCTCGAACTTTCGCCGTCCGCGTCCGAATACGATATTTTCTGCGCGCTTAACGATATGTGTTTAAGTTCGGGGCTGGACTTCGATTATTATGCAGAAGCCGCCGAAAACGCGGAAGAAACGAACATAACGGAAGAAAAACAGTCGGGCGAAAACGCCGTCGAAGTTTCAGCCGATAAACATGGAGAGAGTAAAACCGCGTCTTTAAGAAAAGCCGGACATGGTAAAGCCGAGAATACTACGGAAAAGCCGAAAAGCAAAAAGAGAGAGCTTGACGACGACTCTAAGCCCGCAATAAAAAAATGGGCGGTTCAGCTTGTAGAGCTTGCCTTGTCGCTCGTTCTGATACTCGTTTCCGTAATATTCGATATAGACGAAAGAACCAAAACGTTTTTATGCCTTATAGCATACACGGTCGTCGCGTACGAAACGATATGGACCGCCGTTTCGGCTGTCTGGAAAAAACGCTACCTCGACTGGAGTGTGGGCGGGCTTATAGCGATAATCTGCGCGTTGTTCGCGTGCGGAAACTATCTCGAACCTGCAATCATAGCTCTTCTCGTTCAAAGCATAATCGTTCTCGGCGGATTGTTTTCCGACCTTTCGCTCGATAAAATCAAAAAACGCCTTTTCTTTAAATATGACGTTTTAACGCCGGAAAACGCAAGCGAGGATGACGACGAAATTCTCGCAATCGACGCAAAAGAGGGCGAGACGTATGTTGTCGACAAGGGAGAAGTAATTCCTTTCGACTGTACGGTCGTAAGCGGAGAGGCCGTCGTCGACGGTTTCAATTATTCGGGTAAGCATATGCCGGAAGCTGTCGAAAAAGGCGATAAGCTGTTCGGCGGGGTAAAGCTGAAAGACGGCAATTTGGTCGTCAGAGTGGAAAAGAAAGTTACAAAAAGCCTTTCGTACAGAATTTATAAACGAGTTAAAGAGGAAAATCCGCCTAAGTTTTCGGTTGTCCTTCTTGCGCTCTCGCTCGTTGCAGCGTTCGTTTTGCCTCTTTGTTATATAGGCGGCGACGGATACCTTGCGGGGCTTAAAAACACGGCGTACTTTGCCGTTTGCCTCTTTTTGATTTCAGAAACTTACACGCTTTCTTCCATAAACCGCGTTTCGCGCATAAGTGCCGTATATCGCGCGTTAACAGACGGTCTTGCTAACGCTGACGGAGGTCTTCTGAATACTTTTTCTGCCGTCGATACGGTGGTTTTCGACGGAGAAAGACTTTTCGAAAACAAAATAAACAAGATGGTTTGCGCTGCAAAATACAAGGGAAAGGCTTCCGCTCTTATGAACTCTTTCGGCTTTAATCCGAGCGATTTGAGCCTCGAGTGCAAAGAATACGAAAAGGATGGAAAAACTCTTGTCGTCGCTTCAGATAGCGAGTGCGAAAGCCGTGGCTTAGCGTTTAAAAAGTCCTCTTCCGAGGGAGAAGTCCGTTACGCTTTTTTAAACGGCGAGTTTGTCTGTTCGATAGAGTTTAAAAGAGAATTGAAAAAGGACGCGTTCGGCGCGATGCGCGAGCTTTACGACGTTAAGGTAAAATCGGTCGTATTGTATTCCGGCGACGCACACGATCTCGGAGAGATAAACGAATATTTCACCGTTCGGGATAATCTTACCGAAGAACAGAAGAAAGCCGCTACGGAAGAACTCTGCGCAAGCGGTAAAACCGTTTATTTCGGTAATGACGACGCGGAATGCGCTTCGTTGAAAGTCATGCCGTATTCGGGAGAAAAGACGACGAAAACGGGATATATTCCCGAAGGAAACGTTCGTTCGGTCGCAAAAGCGATAAAGGGTGCGAAAAGGTTCGCTTGCCGCAAAAAACTCTGTGTTTTATCGGCTGCGTTCAAAGTTCTCGCTATAGCGTTTTGCGGCGTAATGATTTTTGCGTTCGGCAAAAATCTTATGTGGACGGCAGTTTTGATTTCGGAAGTTGTTTCCGCAATTTGCCTGCTTATCGCGTATTGCTTCGGTAAAGAAATATATTAAGTTAAAATTCAATCGAGAGAGGAGGATCGTTTTGTAAAGAGAACGATTCTCCTCGTTTTTTATCTGTTTGTATCTGAATCAAAAATAAAAAAACGGAATTTTTTCAAAAAATTTTATAAAACATATTGAAAAATCCTTGTCTTTTTTTTAAGAATAGACTATAATTTTATAGTCGACTGGGTGTGGCGCAGTTTGGTAGCGCGCATGAATGGGGTTCATGAGGCCGGAAGTTCAAGTCTTCTCACCCAGACCAAGATTAACAATCGAACCGCAGGTGCTTTTTTGTACCCGCGGTTTTTTGTTTTCAATCCGATTATACATCATTATATATATCGTTAGCATATCGGAACAACCGCCGTCAAGATTAAAAATGCATTTGCCGGGTGATAATACCGGACGAGCAATGCTCGCCCCTACAATGAATTCTTTTTTAGAAACTATGTGATGTTAAAATTTGAACAAGTCAAATTTTAAGTTGCTAAACGCAACTGCCACAATAAATTGTGCATCACAGTTTGAAATAAGGCGAAGTTCCAAACCCTTGCAAGCAAGTTTGCAACTTCTTATATTATAAA
>JALEKY010000064.1 GCA_022768945.1 Christensenellaceae bacterium
TTATATGTCGTCTTTTCCTGCGGTTTTCTTTTTTCCGCTCGCTCCGAAATTGCCATTTTATCAAGCGAAGTGTTGTCAAAATCGATTTTCACTTCAAGATGAGAATCGGGTTTTTTGTGGGATAATACAACCAACGTCTCGACGTGCTTCGTGAACGGAAACATATCGTATGCTTGTATGTGCGTTATTTCATATAAACCTTCGGGGCATTCGGCTTTCTTCAGTTGGTTTCCGTCGTAAACTATCGAGCCTGTTATAAGCCCAACGTCACGCGCGAGCGTAGCAGGATTACACGAAACGTATATGATTTTTGACGGAGAAACGCTTTTTACGGCATTGATCACCCTTTCTTCCACTCCTTTCCTCGGAGGATCGAGAACGACCGTTATTCCCCGTGTTTTGTCTATCTTTTTAACAAGTTCGGGCAAAACGTTTTCGCACGCGCCGCACATATTCGTCATTTTATCCGAAAGTCCGTTCATTCTCGCAAGTTCGTCCGCGCAATCAACGGCTTCCTTTATTATCTCTATTCCGTAAACCTTGTCGCAATATTTCGCGAGGTTAGCGGTTAAAAAACCTGCTCCGCTGTACGCGTCTATAATCGCGGAATTATTTTCATCCTTTGCAAAACCGCAAACGTCCGCATAAATTCTGCGCCTTACTTCGTCGTTCACCTGCATGAAAGACTCCGGTCCCATAAAGAATTTTATGCCGTCTTCCTCGCATGAAAATCTTTTCTCACCGAAAACGTGTATGAACTTTTCGCCGAAAATAACGTTATTGTTCAGTTTGTTTACGTTTACGTAAAGGGAAAAACAATCGAAAGTTTCCGACAGAATTTTCGTTAAAAGTTCGGAATTTTTAAGTTTTTCGGTTGTAATTACTACGGTTACGATAAGTTTATCGGAAACACTTCTCGCAACAAGGTGCTTTACGTTCCCTCTCGAAGTTATTTCGTCAAAACAACTTTCTCCGGACAATTCGAGATATTTTTTAAACGCCGAAATAAGCTTCGCCGCCCATTCTTTTTGTATTAAACAATCGGAAATCTCCGTTACATCGTGAGAACCCTCTCTGAAAAATCCGATAACGTTTCCTTTCTCCGTATGCCTTACGGGGAGTTGAAGTTTGTTCCTGTATCTGTAGTTGTCCCCGACGTTTATAGCTTCGCCGCATTCGATTTTTATACCTGCAACGGACGAAAAACAATTTTTTACCTGCTCGCCCTTCCACTTAAGCTGTTCGGAGTAATCGAGATGTCTTAAACTGCAACCGCCGCACTTAAAAAAAACAGGGCAATCGCTCTCGACTCTTTTTTCGGAAGGGGTTAAAATCTGTATAAGCTTGCCGAACGCATAGTTGCTTTTTACTTTTACTATCTTGACTTTTACCGTTTCTCCGGGTAAAGCAAAGGGCACGAACACCGCGCACCCCTCTAACTTGCAAATACCCTCTCCGTTGCAACCTAAGCTATCGATTTGTGCAACATATTCGGAATTTTTAACCAACATAACTCACTTCTTTATAACTCGCGAAACGAGTATTTCTATAACTCGCTGCATTTTTTTCATAACGTAGTCGTACAAAACGAAGAACACCGCGCCGAAAAATATAAGTGCCGGCACTATATACTGCCTGAATTGCTCGGGCACAAAAGCGAAATCCGCTGCGAAATCATACCCCGTGAACGCTACGAGCACCCTATAGTACACATACATGGACAATAGAAACCATATATCTTTTAATACGATAAAAATGATATTTAAAATCTTTTTATTCGGAAGATATTTTTCTATAATCGCATTTACAATCGGATAAAGCCCGAAAAACACCGCGTATGGCACGATAACAGCAAATCTGAAACCCGTTACTGGCAACGCGAGAAGCCCCGCGGCAAGATATGCGAGAAAGCCGCCCAAAATATCTTTTTTCGACAAAGGGAGCATTATGGCTATCCCCGCAAGCATAACGCAGGATATATCGAGAATTTCTATATACGCCCCGAGCGTAAGCAATATTATCGCGAAAGCGGCAGATACCGCGCTCAAAGCGATGCGATGAGCGTTATTCATTATCTGCAACAACCATTGCAACAAATATTGAGCATCATATTGCACGCGCAGCACTCGCACATCGACTGCATGCAACCGTCGCCGCCCATTTGTCTGTCGTACGGATCGAAGTCCTTATGAGCTTTTCTCTGTCCGTCATTTCCTTCGCTTGCGTTGCCTGACGTGAAATTGCTGTTTTTGAATTCAAGCTCTTTCTTTAATTTTTCGTAAGTGGTTTTGTACTTTTCGTTATCGGGATCTTTCGTCATAGCTATTTCAAGCTGTTTTTTGCACTCGTTGCCCCAATTCTTTTTATAGTAAACCACTGCCTGAAGATAATGCCACTCGGCAAGTCTTTCGTCGCAATCGTCGAGAGCGTGCTGAGCGTCGTCAATCTTACCCGCGCGTATCAGCTTATCTATGTTTTCGTACGCTTTTTTAGGTGAAGAATTATCTCCGTCGGGACTTTGATCTCCTTTGTTTCCCGAAGAACCGCCCGAAACGGAAGAGACGTTCGAAGTCTCGGCTTTTTCGGAATTTTCGGAAGCGTTTCCGTGGTCGTGATTCGGTTTATCCACAAAACCGTCGGCGCGTCTTTCCGTCATAATCGCGTCGTATGCGGTATTAACCGCCTGAAGCCACGCTGCGGCTTCGTTTCCCGCCTCGCCGGGTAAAAATCTTTCTTCCGAATATTTTGATTTGAGCGCGTTATACGCTTCTGTTATTTCGCCGTTGGTTGAATACTCTTTAACGCCGAGTATTTCATAATTCGACATTGTGGAAAAATCTTTCATTTTGCTCCTTTTCCGCACTTATCGCAATTTGCGGAAAGATATTTTTTTATTATACCGTCCGTCACTTTCGGTATTCCTCTTACAAGAACGTTTTCTATCAGATCTTTATTGAAATAAAACGTCAGCCTTCCGAGGTTTTCTTTTAAACGGAAAAACACGAAATTCAGAAGCTGAAAAATTTCCTCTCCGTGTTTTTTTATAAGCTCTTTGCCGTTTTCCTCGCCGTACAGGCAGAAAAAAACGTTGTAATTTCCGCTCGTTTTGTCCTTATCGTAATCGTCGAGCGCGTCTATGAGATATATCCATTTTCCGAGAAAATAGAACGTTTCTCCGACTTCGTCCGTATACTTTTCACCGAGAATAAATCTTGCGCTCTCCTTTGCCGCAACGGAAAAATCGTCCGCGACTATATCGGGAGAATCGCACTTTCCCTTTTCTTTTTCGGCTAAACTTTTATAACAACGGGAGAAAATATCGTCTATTTCGGGATAGACTTTTTTAGCCTTATAATACCCTTTTTTTACAATCGATTTTTTTAAGGCATTTTTTATTCCGCTTGACTTTTCGTCGTCGATATCGTCAATCGCCTTATAATACGCGAGAATAACGTTTAGCGCGGCGCAAGAGAGGAAAACTTCGTCTGTTTTTGCTATTTTTCTTTTTTTAAACGGATGAACCGCGCATTTTTTGTTTTCTATTTCAACGTCCGCGTCCGACAAATTGTGCAGTAACACGGATAAAAACGCAACGTCGTAAGTGAGCGACAATCTCGCCTTTTGTCCGCATAGTTTTTTTATCGCAAAACACAGTCCGCAATAACACGCATTGTAAAGCGTTTCGTCTTTTTTGTATAAAAACGGCTCGTCCGTTCTGATGTATCCGAACACTTTTACTTTTTATCCGGGGTGTAAAGCCCCACTTTTCTGTATACTTTCGCAATGGTTTTATTCGCAAGATAATTAGCGGTTTCCGCACCTTTAATCATAATGTCGTCAAGGTACGCCTTATCCTTTAAAATACGCTCTTTTTCTTCCTTTATGGGAACAATTTTATCTGCAACAACCTCGCCTACGGCTACTTTGAATTCGCCGTATCCCTTTCCATCGAACTCGCGCTGAGTTTCTTCTATCGTTTTGTTTGCGAAAATGGAATATATATTTATAAGATTGGTTATGCCGGGCTTGTCTTCGCCTACCGCAACCGTATTGTCGCTGTCCGTAACCGCGCGTTTAAACTTGCGGATAATCGTATCTCTGTCGTCTTCGAGAGAAATAAACGCGTTTTCGTTATCGTCGCTCTTGCTCATTTTGTGAAGCGGATCCTGCAAACTCATTATCCTCGCGCCGACTTTGGGAATATACCCGTCGGGCACAACGAACGTGGGCGAGTATCTGTTATTGAATCTGTTCGCGATGTCTCTCGCGATTTCAAGATGTTGCTTCTGGTCTGAGCCTATCGGAACTATATCCGTCTGATACAAAAGAATATCCGCAGCCATAAGCACGGGATAATCCATAAGCCCCATGTTAACGTTATCCGCATGACGGAGAGATTTATCCTTAAACTGAGTCATTCTCGTCATTTCGCCCGGATAGGTAATCGTGTTCAAAACCCATGTAAGCTCCGCATGAGCGGGCACGTGAGACTGCATGA
The DNA here is from genome assembly GCA_022768945.1 of Christensenellaceae bacterium. Lineage (GTDB taxonomy): Bacteria > Bacillota > Clostridia > Christensenellales > Borkfalkiaceae > RGIG3732. Next base: position 4,499 of record JALEKY010000064.1, read on the forward strand.
ACAACACGCATTTTTCGGGATTTACACCGCAGGCTATATAGAGAGCGAGCAAATCGAGGCTCTGTCTTCTTAAATCTTTCGGTTCGCGTTTTACCGTAAGACAATGCAAGTCGGCTATCGAATAAATACAGTTATACTCGTCCTGAAGGTCCACCCAGTTCTTTATCGCGCCGAGATAATTACCTATCGTGGGAATACCGCTCGGCTGAGCCGCGCTGAACAGAATTTTTTTGTCTTTGTCGAATTGCATATTTATACCTCCATTGTACGCATTATAACTTAAATCTGACTTAAAACAATCGGTCGATACAGCCGAATAAAGTCTTCTCTATCGATTTTACTTCTTGCCGAACAACTTTTTTACAAACGACGGAAGCTCTTTATCTTTCTGCTTCTCGTTAACGTTGTAATGCTCGGGCTCTTCGGCCATAGGCTGCTGAGTGAAAATAATCGGCTCGGGCGAGGTTTTTTCTTCTTCCGGCTCTTCCGTTTTATTCTTCTTCATCAAAATTTCGAAAGCCTGCATCGGGTTAGCCTTTGTGTCAGGCTCTTCCTCTATTTTCTGTTCGCCCTCGAAACCGGTCGCAATGACGGTAATATCTATTTCCTCCGAAAGCTCGTAATCGATGTTCGCACCGAAGATAATATTCGCGCTTTCGTCTACAACGCTCTGAACGAGTCTCGCGGCTTCGTTAACCTGACCGATCGTCAGATCTCTGCCGCCCGTTACGTTGATGATAACGCCGTGCGCGCCCTCTATCGTCGTTTCGAGAAGGGGACTCGAAACCGCCTGACGAACGGCTTCTATAATGCGGTTTTCGCCCTTTGCTCTTCCTCTGCCCATATGCGCGAGCCCTTGATTCTGAATAATCGTTTTCACGTCGGCAAAGTCGAGGTTTATAAGCGCGGGAGTAGCGATAAGGTCTGCTATTCCGCAAATCCCCTGACGAAGATTATCGTCCGCAACCTTTAACGCGTCGAGCATCGGAGTGTCTGCGGAAAGAGTCTGAATAAGCTTGTCGTTCGGAATGATGATAAGAGTATCGACGTACTTTTTAAGGTTGTTTATGCCGGTAGCGGCGTTTTCCTGTCTTTTTCTGCCCTCGAAAGCGAAAGGCTTGGTTACGACCGCAACCGTGAGGCAGCCTTTTTCCTTAGCGATTTTCGCGATTACGGGAGCCGCGCCCGTGCCCGTGCCACCGCCCATACCGGCTGCGATGAACAAAAGGTTTACGCCCTCGCACATTTCTTCGAGTTCTTTTCTGTTTTCCTCCGCGGCTCTTTCACCGAGTTCGGGATCGGAACCCGCGCCGAGACCTTGGGTTGCCTCCTGCCCTATCTGAATTATATGTTCAGCTTTTGAAAGTATCAGCGGTTGTTTATCCGTATTTATCGCATAGAAATCCGCGCTTTGAATATCGGATTCTATCATTCTGTTAATTGCGTTGTTACCTGCTCCGCCCACGCCTACTACGCGGATTTTCGCAAAATTCATCGAACTGTCAAACATTTATTTTTCTCCTTTTGTAATGATGTCATTTGTTTTTAGATTGTGCTTCTATTCACGGCTGAGCGCCGCGTCCATAAGGCTGAACACGGACGAATTTATCGGTTTATCGTATAGGGGAATATCGGGAGCGACGCATTTTACTATCGCGCCGAGTCTGCCGGAGAGATATTCTTTAGCCCCTCTTATATAGCTTATGCCCCCGCCCGTAAGATAAATCGTAATGTTGCCGTTGTAGTTGAGAACCCCTTCTTCAATACATCTTGCAGTTTGCTCCGCAATCGCGTCGAGGACTTCTTTCACCGAAGAATTGACGTCCGTAACCGAAGCGGAGTAAAGTTTATTATCGTCCTCTATTTCGTACTTTGCCGACGAAAAAGGATTGTAACCTATATTGACCGTGCGTTTCATCTTTTCGGAAACGACGAACGGTAGTTTAAAATCGTTTAAAATCTTTGCGGCGATATACCCGCCCCCGAGCGAAAACGATTTTTCGTATAAAATGCCGTCGCCCGAAAAATACGTGAACGTGGAAGACAGATACCCGACGTCGAGCAAAATGCCGCCCTTATCCCTTTCGTACGGCGGGAAAAGATACAGCACCTCCGCAAGCGATGCGGGGAAATATTCCGTCTTGGTTATACCGAGCGAACGAAGCGCGGAATCGAAAATTTTCAAAAACGAGCCAAGACAAAGCGTGAAGCTTAAAAAGCCGCCGAGCGTATCCGAAACTTCGCCTATCGGCGCGCTGACCTTTCTGTTTCCCGAAAGCACGTAGTTCACCGCGGAACGCGCGATAAGCTTGTATTGATTGGATCTTGCCGTAAACGCCGCGTTATACAGCTTGTCCACGTCTTCTTTCGTTATTCTCTTTTTCTTCTGAAGAGAAATATTGAAGTACTTGCAATACGAAACGGTGAATTCGCCCGGAACGCCCACGTAAAGAACGTCCGTGCGGTCCTTCATAACGTCGCCGGCTTTTCTTATAACCTCGCCTATGGCTTTCTCGAGCTCGGAAACGTCGAAAAATGCTTGGTCGGAATAACCGGAATAGCTTACTTCCGCCGAGGATTTAATTATAAAGGTACCGTTCAACCCCCTTTCGGCAACCATAAAATGGAGAGCCGAAGAGCCTACGTCGAGTACCGCGGCATATTTTTTTCGCATTTATGCTCCTTTGTTTTTATACTTGGTAGAACGATTTTTGTCTTTGAAAAAATTCCGCGTCGGCGGAAATCCGTCGTTTTTTCGAAACGCTACTCGTAATCGACCTCGCTGTCGTCGAGCGACGAAGTAAAAATCGTATATCGTCCGTTTACTCTGTCCTCTCCCTCGAGAGAAGCGTAAACGGTTTTAAACAGTTCGACCTTTTTATCGGCAAGCACGGTGGCTTCCGAAATCGTAAATACCGCGCCTTCTTCGGTTTCGACGATTATCCTGTTCCACTCGTGGCGTTTTTCGGAATTGTCGTAACGTGAAACGGTAATTTTAGCTATCTCGTTACGAGCGTCTTCCAAAGCGAAGACGAATTTTATCGCGGAGCCGAACAGCTCGTCCTCACCCGAGTATTGCGTATTTCCCTTTAAATCCGGAACGTCGCCGTCTATAACCGTCAGAGGCTTTCCGTCCGCTCGCGAAACGTTATCGTTTTTTTCGGAAAGGACAAAGATATTTTCGTCGAAAAAGAAAAATTTTCCGTTCTTCTCCGCGACGAACGCTTCCCTTCTCTCCTTCACCTTAACTCTTATTTCTCGAGGAAAGCGTACTTTAACTTCCTCCACTTCGAAATAAGCGTATCCGGCAAGATACTCGGACACCTCGCTTTCCCTTACCGAAAACGTGTTTTTGCCGAGAAACGTATTAAGTTTTTCTTTAGCCTCGGAAATCTCCTTTTCCGTTTCCGCGCTGCATATCGAATAATCCACGCTTATGCTCCCGACCGTAAAAATCAATCGGAAAGAGATAAGCAGAATTATCGCGAACAGCACCGAAGCGATTACGGCTGCCGTTTTCTTATGTTTCATTTATTCTCTCGTAAATACGATTGCTTCGGAGAATGTTTCAGCCCCGATAGTTTTTTATTCTCTTTATTTTCGCGCCGAGTGCGGACAGTTTATCTTCGATAGCCGCATACCCTCTGTCTATAAGTTCCGCATTCTCCACTGCAGACAATCCATCCGCCTTAAGACAAGCAAGTACGAGCCCCGCGCCGCCGCGCAGATCTTCCGCCTTTACCCTCGCCCCTTTAAGACTACGCACTCCCGAAACGATCGCGCAGCCGTTTTTTACTTTTATATCCGCGCCGAGTTGTTTCAGCTGTTCGACGCAGGCAAACCTTTCGGGAAAAACAGTATCGGAAACTATACTTTCGCCTTTGGCTACGGAAAGCAACGCTACTACCTGAGATTGCATATCCGTAGGGTATCCGGGGTAGGGCGACGTCGAAATTTTCGTACAAGAAAAAGGCGTCCCTTTCGCGCTTATATATATATTACCATTAAAACACTTTATTTTGCAAGCGTTATTTCCCGATTTAGCGACGAAAGAACAAATTTTTTTTTCGGGAACGCAGTTTATAGCGACCTCTCCTCCGACAAGCGCGGTCGCATATAAAAAAGTACCCGCTTCTATACGATCCTTTATCGGAGTGTACTCGCACCCCGTAAGCTTTTTTACGCCGCCGATATAGAACGTACGCCCGCGGGTGGCGATTTTACCTCCGCATTCGTTAAGAAAATTTTTTAAATCCATAACCTCGGGCTCGATTGCCGCGTTGTGAATTTCCGTATCTCCGTCCGCAAGGCAAGCGGCAATCATAACGTTTTCCGTAACGCCCACCGACGGAAACGGCAAAACGATTTTTGCTCCGTGAAGTCCGTCCGCCCGGCAAATCACTTTTTCGCCGTCGCAACGTATATTCGCCCCCATTTGTTCAAGAGCCTCGAGGTGAAGATTTATCGGTCTGTCGCCTATTCTGCAACCGCCCGGAAGCGGACACTCCGCATAACCGAGCCGGGCAAGAACTCCTCCGAGCATAAAAATCGAAGCCCGAACTTCGCGAAAAAGTTTATCGGGAAACACTCCTCGGCAAAAAGACGAAGAATCGATTTTTACTCCGCCGTTTTTTCTCTCCACCTTTGCGCCGCCGTGTTCCGCAATAGAAAGAAGCACTTCGGTATCGCGATAATTCGGAAAAGACGGAAAACATACGGTCGAACCCGTCGCCACCGTAGCGGATATAAGCGGAAGCAACGAATTTTTTGCAAAATCTATCTTCACGGATCCGTATAGTTTTTCTCCTCCGCATATTTCGAACGCGTCCACGATTTTCCCTCCTTTTCCCGAGCGACAACGAAGAATCTCCATATTTTATACGCGACATTATATGCCGAACGGAATTTTTCAGTTAAAACACTCGTTTATATTCACAGCAAAAAGCTACGGAAAAAAGAGGCAAAAACACCAGGTAAGCATACGGCAAAAACGTCCGCGACAAGCGCGAACGTTTCTAAAAATAGCAAAAATCATATAAAACTGCTAAGATTTTTTAAATTGAGTTTTTTGAGATATTATACAGCACGCCGAACGCAGACGAAAAAACGATAACTGAAGTGTTTCCGCTGCTTACAAGCGGCAAAGGTATTCCCGTCGGCGGAATGCTGCCCGTTACGACAAGCGCGTTTATTATAACCTGCAAGGCGTATACGAGCGTTATCCCCGAAGCGAGCAACGAGCCGTACAAATCCTTAGCCCTTGCGGCGACAAGAATTCCGCGACTGATTAAAAACAAACTCAAAAAAAGAAACGCCGTCACTCCGACGAAACCGAGTTCCTCGCCTATAACGGAAAGTATGAAATCGGACTCGGCAAAAGGCAAAAACAGATATTTTTGCCGGGAGTTGAATAACCCCACCCCGAAAAAGCCGCCTGAGCCGAGCGAATACAACGATTGAATTAACTGATAACCTTCACCTTTAGGCGAAGCCCACGGATCGAGAAACGCGGAAAGTCTTTTTAGTCTGTACGGCTCGGCAACGATAAGCACGGGAACGGCTAAAATAAGCGGTACGACAAAAAGCGCGATTCGCCTTAAAGGCACCCCCGCAAAAAATAACATTCCGAGCATCACGCCGCCGATAAGCATCGTAACCGACATATTCGGTTCGGCTATAACAAGCAGACAAATCGCCCCTCCTACGGCTACGACGGGAAGAATCCCCTTAAACGTGTTTACTCTTTCCGGATACTTTGCAAAATATCCCGCCGTAAAAAAAACGAACGCGAATTTGGCTATTTCCGACGGCTGAAAAGAAAAAGAGCCGAAGCCTATCCACCTCTTTGCTCCGTAGCTTTCCACGCCGATTCCGGGAACGAAAACAAGCGAAAGCAAAACCGCCGAAACGATAACGAGCGGCACACCTGCTTTTTTAGTTCTTCTATAGTCGAACAAACAAGCAAAGAACATTGATGCCAGCCCGAGTAAAACGCCTAAAATATGTTTTCTTAAAAAGAAAAATTCATCACTATAATTCTTCTTTGCCGTATAGCTGCCGGCAGAGTATACGGCGACCGCGCCGAACGCCGAAATAATCGCGACGACTATCGGAATAGTTATATCTCCGCGGCGTTTGTTCACTCTTTCTATAAGACGATTTTTTACGGTCACGACGGAGCCTCGAGGTTTTTCGTTACCCAAAACCTTTTTTTTAAACATCAGAACGCATTAACCAATTCAACGAATTTGTCGCCGCGTTCTTCAAAGCCCGAAAACTCGTCGTAACTCGCGCACGCAGGGCTTAAAAGAACGTTTTCGCCCTCTTTACTTTCCGTCCTTGCGAGGTTTACCGCCGATATAAAATTTGACGCAACGCACACGTCTTCGAACGAAGCCTTTTCCGCGCTTTTGAGCATTTTGTAACGCGTTTCCCCGAACAACACAACCTTATCGACGTTTTTATCTTTGAGCTGCTCGAACAAAGAATCGAAAGACTGTTCTTTATCCCTGCCTCCGAGCAAAAGAACAGTTTTTCCGTTCATCGAAGAAAGCGCGTTAACAGTCGAGCCGACGTTTGTTGCTTTGGAGTCGTTAAAGTATTTAACGCCTTCGAATTCTCTTACGAATTCAATCCTGTGACGTATACCTTTAAACCCGATAATCCCTTCTGCTATAACGTTATTTTCAATTTTCATACACTTACATACGGCAACAGTTGCAAGTGCGTTCAACAGGTTATGTTCCCCGCCGGCAGGCAGTAGCGCTTTACTGAAAACCTCCTCGTCCTTATAACAAATCATATCGCCGTCGATATACGCCCCGTCTACTTTTTCCTTTGCCGAAAACCATACGACTTTAGCTTTCGTTTTATCTTTAAACCCGCGAACGACAAAATCGTCGTAACCGAGCACTGCAAATTCGCTTTCTTTCATGTTAAACAAAATTTTGCTTTTCAGATATATGTAATTCTGCATATTGTAGTGCCGTATAAGGTGGTCTTCCGAAATATTCGTAACTACGGCTATATGCGGGCAGAACGTCTGCGTCGTTTCGAGTTGAAAGCTCGATACTTCTGTAACGGCAACCGTTTCGGGCGTATATTTATCTATTTCCTTTGTGAACGGAACTCCGATATTCCCTACTTTGAAGTTTTCTATTCCGGCTTTCATCAAAACCTCCGAAACCATCGTACATACGGTTGTTTTGCCGTTTGTTCCCGTAATGCCGATAACAGGACAATTCGAGTATAAAAAGCCGAGTTCGAGCTCGCCTATAATTCTCTTTCCGAGCCTTTTCGCACAAACAGGAATTCGATTATCTATCGGAATTCCGGGCGAAAGCACAAGCACGTCGATTTCTGAAAGTTTTTCTTCGACGACGACACTATCCACCTTTTCCGCGCCGAGATTTGCCAATATATCGAAAGCTCTGCCTGTTTTTTCGTTTTCTATTTCGTCTACGACGTACACTTTTGCTCCGTGAGAAAGCAAGAATTCCGTTGCGGCAATCCCGCTTTTCGATACCCCCGCTACCATAAACACACTGTTTTTGAGATACATACTCCCCTCCGTTTAAATAAGGCGCAAAATACACAAAAGCCCGGCTATCAGCGTTACCGCCTTATAGCAAAAGGCAATTTTGGACTCGCTTGCCCCTTTCATCTGAAAATGATGATGAACAGGCGCCATAAGAAAAAACCTTTTACCCGTTCTTTTATAATATATTACCTGAACTATCACCGATATTCCGCTCAGCACGAAAACAATTCCGACAATCGGAATATAAAAAGTGTTCGAACTGAAGACGGACAGACAGGAAATAAACCCTCCGAGAGCAAGCGAGCCTGTATCGCCCATAAAAACCTTCGCCCTGTAGGTATTAAACAAGAGAAAGCCTATCAGCGCACCAGAAAGACAAAAAGACAACAGGGCGTAATTATTCGTCGTCGCGCCAGAAAACTCCTCTTCCGCAAGAACGATAAAAGCAAGAATAAGGAGATACACGTAGCTAGTCCCCGCGGCAAGCCCGTCGAGCCCGTCCGTCAGATTTACGCAATTCGTCACGGCAATAAACACAAACACGTTAAGCGGAACCGACAGCCACCCGAGCTCTATTCTCGTACGAAAAAAAGGAACGTACGGGCACGTAAAACCTCTCGAGTAAGCAAATACGGCAGATAGCGTCGCGATTAACGTCTGAAAAACAATCTTTTGAAACGGAGTCAATCCCTCGTTTCTTTTATGTCTTATTTTGATAAAATCATCAAGAAAGCCCACGAGGCAGAATCCAAGCCCCGCGGCGACCGATACCAGCATCGGACGTAAATCGACTCTGCTCGAAAGAAGCAAAGAAACAAAAACAGACGCAGCAACGAAAAAGATACCTCCCATAGTCGGCGTTCCGCCTTTGTCTTTATGCTCTTTCACATACGATAAAATGGACTGCCCCGCTTTCAATCTTTTCAGTAAGGGCAAAAACAAAAAACATAAGACTGCCGAAACGACAAAAGACAGCAAAAAAGCGAGAATATATACCTTCAATTTTTATCCTCCGAACGCAATAATTCGAGAACGTATTTTTTATCGTTAAACGGAAGTTTCGTTCCCATAATTTCCTGGTAGTCTTCCGCCCCTTTGCCGGCAATAAGCAACACGTCCCCGTCTTGTATGTAAGAAAGCGCGTAAGCAATCGCTTTTCTCCTGTCCTCGCACGTTATGTAGTTGTCCGTCTTTTTCTTTAATCCTTTCTCTACGTCGTTTATAATGGCGTCCGGATCCTCAAAACGCGGATTATCCGACGTCAGCACCGTAAAATCGGCATACTCCCCGGCAATTTCACCCATTACCGCTCTTTTTGTCTTATCTCTGTTTCCTCCGCACCCGAACAGACAAACAAGTCTTTTTTTCGTCGTTTTTCTGAGTGATGAAAGAATTTGTTTTAGTCCGTCCGGCGTATGAGCATAATCTATAAAAACGCATTTGTTTTTCTCGTTTTTTACTCTCTCCGCCCTGCCGCTTACGGCATTTACCGCGTTAAGTCCTCGTTTAATGCTGTCTGCGTCGAAGCCGAGTTTATAACAAACCGCGCTTGCGGCAAGACAGTTGCAGACGTTGAACAACCCGTTCAATTTGCAGAAAATCTCGACAATTTCGTCATAAACGTTCATCGTGAAAAACGTCCCGTCAAGAGTTTCTTTTATATTTACGGCAAATACGTCAGACGGATTTTTTATTCCGAACGAAAAACTCATTTTTCCTGATTTTATAAAGGAATTTCTCACTCGGTCGTCGTCGGAATTATATACGGCAAAGCAATATTTGACATCGTCAAAAAATGAAATTTTCGCTTTAAAATACTCATCCATTGTTTTAAAAAAATCAAGATGATCGGGCGTAAAATTCGTAAATACCTTAGCGCAAAAACGTAAGCCGAAAAGTTTTCTCAAACTAATCGCATGAGCCGAAGCCTCCATTGCAACGTATTCAACCCCGTTGTCCGCCATATCCTTTAAAACGCGATTTAAAAAAATAGGATCCGGAGTCGTAAGTTTAGGGGGAATATATTTTCCTTCGTAAAATATGCCGAGAGTGCCGATTACGCCGATTTTTCTCCCTGAATTCTTAATAATCGAAGAAATCAAATGACATGTCGTTGTCTTGCCGTTTGTTCCCGTAACGCCGATAAGTTTGAGTTTCTCGGACGGATTTCCGTAAAAATTACAAGCAAACGCACTCATTGCTTCCCTGACGTCTTTCACTACGACCTGAATAAGGTCAAGTTCGAGTTTCCGCTCGCAAACAACGCAAACCGCTCCATAGTTTCGAGCAAGTTTTACAAACGTCTCGCCGTTTGAGTTTTGCCCATTAATACAAAAGAACATAGAACCCTCTCGAGCTTCCCTGTGATCTTGGCACAAATCATTTATTTCGACGTCGGAACTCCCCACAATCTCTTCTATATTATACCCGTTTATTACTTCCTTTAAAAACATACAACTCATTTCTCCGAGGTTTTTTTCATAATAAGTATATGCGAAAAAACGAAATTCAAGAACACGTACTCGATGCCGTATCTACTTATTAAAAAAACTAATTATTCCTTTTAATATAAGGGATTTTAACAACAAAACACAATACGGCAAATTTAAAATACTCACGTCTTATTTATTTTCTTTACGCCGATAATTCCTTCAAAAATCGTTTTTGCATACGGAGCCGCCACAACAGAACCGTAATGTTGTCCCTCCGGCTCGTCTACTATAACAAGCGCCAGATACTTCGGATTATCGGACGGGAAAAAACCGACGAACGACGAAACGTACTTTCCCTGAGCAATTACACCGTTTTCATATTTCTGAGCCGTGCCCGTTTTTCCCCCTACCTTATAGCCTTCAATATATGCGTTTTTACCGCTTCCCTCCGAAACGACTCCCTCAAGATACGAAGCCATCAGTTTTGACGTTTTCTCCGAAAAAGTCACCCTTTTAACCTCGGGAGCGACAGTCTGCACTCTTACGCCTTTTTGAGAAGAAACCTCCTTAAGCAGATGCGGCGTATAGTATTTCCCTCCGTTTATCACCGAGGCGGTAGCCGAAGCAAGTTGCACGGGTGTGACTGCGATTGTCTGCCCGAAGCCGATACGCGCGAGATCTCCGTCCGTTACTGCTTTCTCAGGAATAAGCATTCCGCTTGCCTCACCTACAAAATCGACTCCCGTCTTACTGCCATAATTCACTTTTTCTATATAGGAATAAAACGTCTCTTTACCGAGAGCAAGCGCCATATCGACAAAACACGGGTTGCAGCTGTTGTTAAGCGCTTCTTTTATCGTCTGATTGGAGTGCTTTCCGTCTGCGTGAGAGCGCCAGCACTTTATATTCCGCCCGAGAACCGTTCTGTATCTCGACGAATTGAACACGTAATTCGGTGAAAACGCACGCGGATTTCCGTTAAAATACTCCTCCAAAGTCGCTGCGGCGGTCAATATTTTAAACGTAGAACCAGGCTCGTAGTTGTCCGCGATAAGCCCGTTTCTCGAAAGGGAATTCAGCAAAGCGACGTTTTTCCTCGGAATATCGTTAAGATCGTACGACGGTTTGCTTGCCATAGCGAGAATTTCCCCGCTTGACGGATCGAGAACAATACATTCCGCCCTTTTCGGTGAATGCGTTAAATACGCAATCTGCATTGTTTGCTCGACAATCTGCTGTATCTCGTAATCTATCGTAAGCGTTACGTCAAGCCCCGCAACCGAAGGCAGATACGAAGCGCCCGTGCCGTCTATCTCCACGCCGACTATGTCCGTTTCATACAGCATCTCGCCGTCCTTTCCCTTAAGTATTTCGTCGTACTGTTTCTCTATTCCGGATTGCCCGGCGTTATCGTAAGACACAAATCCGAGCGTCTGCGTTAAAAAGTCGCCGTACGGATAAAATCTGACCGGATCCTCCGAAAAATAGACGCCTTTTAGTCCGAATGATTTCACTCTTTCGTACTGCTCGTCGGATATATGTCTTTTTACCGTGTATTCGGATACGTTGCTTTGTATTTTTTTTAGAAGTTTTTCGCAATCGAGATTAAATTCTTCAGACAACAATACGGCAGTTTTTTGAACGTCTTCAACCGTTTTCGGTCTGACGAATACGGCATATGCGGATTCATTGTCCACTAAAACCACGCCGTTTCGGTCAAGAATTCTCCCTCTCGGAGCAAGAAGCGGCAACTCTCGCGTCCACTGATCCACAGCCTTTAACCTAAGTTCTTTTCCGTCTACGATCTGAACTACAAACAGTCTTACGGCAACAACGGCAAACAACGCGGATAAAATTATTATTCCTGCGCAAATCCTCCTCCTGAAAACCGTAAACGAATACTCCATACTCACCTCTTCAAAAAAACTCGCCAAAAGTAATTCGATTATAATTATTCTTAAACAGGACGAGTTATGCCTTTTCGGCAAAATTAAAAACACCCGCGTTTGCGAGTGTTTTTAAGAAAGGAATTATTTTATATAAAGCTATTATGGTACATTACTTCGTCATACCCATTTCCATGGCTTTTTTAATGATAGTTTCTTCGGAAGAAACTTCTTCGAGTTCTTCTTTTAACGTCTGAGTCTGAGTTTTAAGCTCGGTTACGGCGTCTTCTTTCGCGTGGATATTTTCCTGCATAGAACGAAGCACGCTCGCATTAACCGCAATAAGCGCGATTATCGTAGCGACAACCAAAGCGTAAACAACGATCATAATTTTCCCTTTTGCGGAAATTTTGTAGGAGCTTTTGTTTTGCTGTTCGTCTTCATCCTCGAAATCGGCGTTATCGAAAGTGAACTGTAAAGTCGTTTCGGACGGGTTTGTATCCACGCCGGCATTTACGTTCACGTTCGTATCGTTTACTTCCGTATCCGCAAGATGCTGCTCGATAAACAACCCTTTATCTGCATAATTGCGCATTAAATCGTTGGATACTGATACGTCTCTCTGATAAGTAACCGAATCCGAATTCCTCTTTTGTTCCTGATATGTCGTTTGATTTTTTTCAAGCAAATCTGCCGTAGTGCCGGTGTTAATCATTCCCTATGTCATCTCCTTTATAGTCGTTATAGTATTATTTACCTATTTTGTATTATTAGAATATTCTTAGTTTATAATTTCTCGGCTATTCTTAATTTAGCCGGTTTCGAACGCGGGTTCTCTCTCGCTTCTTTTTCAGAAGCTACAAGCGGTTTTTTTGTTATAGTCTCTATTATTTGCTTTCTTCCGCATACGCACATCGGCAATCTTTTGTCGCAAACGCACGCTGTTTCAAGGTCTTTAAAGCACTGTTTAACGATGCGATCTTCAAGCGAATGAAATGTAATAACGGCAAGTCTTCCGCCTTTTTTCAAGCGTTTGACCATTCCGTAAATACAATCTTTCAAACCATCAAGCTCTCCGTTAACCTCAATTCTGATAGCCTGAAAGGTTCTTTTCGCGGGGTGTCCGTCGTGTTGAAATTTCTTCGGGATAGAATCGACTATAATTTTTACGAGTTCCCCCGTAGTTTCAATCGGCTTAATCTGTCTTCTCGCGACAATTTCTCTCGCGATGTTAGCGGCAAAACGTTCTTCGCCGTACATCGAAATCAAATATCTCAAATTTCCTTCGGTGTACTCGTTTACGACCGTTTTTGCAGACAGTTCCTGCGATTCGTCCATTCTCATATCGAGCGGAGTATCTTCCGCAAGATACGAAAAACCTCTGTCTCTGTTATCGAGCTGGTAACTCGAAACGCCCAAATCAAGAAGAAAGCCGTCTATCTCTCCGTAGCCTTTCGAGGTAAGAACCTTATCAAAGTCCTTAAAATTACTTTTTACCGGAATAAAATTGTCCGAATACGCACGAAGTCTTTTCTTGGCGTAACCGAGAGCTTCGTCGTCAAGATCGGTCGCAATCAGCTTACCGGTATCGAGTCGTTTCAAAATCTCTTCGGAATGGCCTCCCCCTCCGAGCGTGCCGTCAAAATATATTCCGTCGGGTTTTATATTCAGCCCTTCTATGCATTCTTTCAGCATAATAGGTATGTGATGAAATTCCATTATTTATTCTCCACACACCTTACCTAAATAATCAAAGACTTTTTCGAAACCTTCGTCGTCGCCGTAAAGACGGTCGGGCGCCCAAATCTCGAGATGATTGAATTTACCTACGGTAACGACGTCCTTTTTTATGCCGGCGTACTTAAGTAAATCCCCGTCAACGAGAATTCTGCCCTGATTGTCTTCTTCGACCTCGTACAGATTGGCAAAGAACTTAGTAAAATTCTTCTGCTCTTCCGCTTTGAATTGGTTTGAAGTAGCGTATTTAGAAAAGATTTCTTCAAATTGCTGCCTTGTGTAAACGCCTATGCAGCCGTTTACCGAGCAACTCATTACGAGCGGACCTTGCATTTGTTGTTTGAATGCAATCGGAATTCTTATTCTGTTTTTAGCGTCTATCTGGTGTTTATAGCTGCCGATAAGCATATTCCGCCGTCCTCCCGTTTTTATTCGAGAAAAAGAGAATTCCCCCTTTCTCTGTTAGTATAATATCACATAAAAACGATTAACGCAACTACTTTTGACCACTTTTTTAAAATTTTTTAAATTTTTAGCTAAAAATCGAACGATAATGACCACTTTAACCCTTTTTGCGATTTTAAATAAGCGTCTCGTACAGTCGCTTTTCGTACCGATTAAACGGATAGAACGTACCCGGCGAAAGTATCTGCGTTTTTCCTCGCGCACTCACCGGCAAAATCGATTGTTTGCAGATTTTCCCCGAATATTCCGTTGTTTTCCAAGTAAAAATTGATATTTTCAATAAGAGAAGGTATTCCGCTATAGCATTTTATATCACCGAACAAACTTTTTATAACCTTTTCTTTGAACAAATAATGCGTACACCCGAGATATAAAAAGTCATATCGCGCTATCTGTTTTTCAAAGTGGTCACGGAATACTCGTGCGCGGTCATGAAAAACTTCTTTTCGTTCGTTTTCGTCTTTTTTGTGTTCGGCAATATCCATAAACGGCGCGAAATTATTCTCTTTCGTCGCAAAAAAACTTTCCGCTAAAATTTCAGCGAAACGGTGTTTAAATACTTCGACGTCGGAAAACGGTTCTTTTTCGATTTCTCCCGCAAGGTCTTTAAGAGGATAAAAATCGATATTTGCTTTCAACTCAGGCGAACGTTTCAATATCTCCCCCACCGTAAACGGCGTGCCTAAAAACGCCCCTTTACCGACAAACTTCTCGCGATTGTTTTGATTTATACCTATTTTAAAAATTCTCCGACCGGAAAAATCGTCGCCTATGCACGCCGATACCGTATTGCACGCAACGACTATAATCTTAACCCCGAGAGAAACGAGTTCCCTTAAATTTCCTTCCGAAAGCCTTTTTATCTCCCGTTCGCTCCTTGTTCCGTAAGGCACGTTGCGATTATCTCCGAGATAGAGAAAATCCTCGTTCGGGAAAGCCTTTGCCAATTTATACAGAACGGGCAAACCGCCTATTCCGCTGTCAAAAACGCCAATCGGTCTGTTATCCATACAAAAAAAACTCCTTTCGTCCGTTTCCCGTCGCACCGGAAGATATGCCGACATATAACCCGAAAACGAAAAACAAACTCTTTTATATTTCAATATAATATATTTTGACAGAAGCAAAAATATTGTCGATAAAACAGAAAAAGGCGATTCAAACACTTGCATTGTATAAAAATTTATGTTAAAATATTATGGCAATAAATTGAAAGAAGATTTAAGGAGAAAATAAAGTGCCTAATATTAAATCCGCGAAAAAACGCGTACTTGTTACCGAAAAGAAAAACGCTATCAACAGAAGCGACAATGCAGAACTCAAAACCGCAATCAAAAAGATGAACGCTGCTATCGAAGCAGGCAACTACGACGAAGCAAACGCACTTCTCCCCGCTACGATGTCCGTTATCGACAGCGCTGTTTCCAAGGGACTTATCCACAAAAACAACGCGGCTAACAAAAAGTCCGCTATATCCAAGAAAGTCAACGCTTTAAAGGCGTAACTTATAGTTAAAAAAAGAAATTATAAAGCCGACGCGCTAATCGCATCGGCTTTTTTGCGTTGAAAAATATTTTTAGTATTGCACTTCCCTATTACTACGTTTTATCAGAGACGGAAAGCGGAAGCATTTTTATAATTCATATTTATTATTCGAAAGACCGTATCGAATAATTTTCGCGGAAACTATTATCGCGCACACAATATGAAGAATTCTTAGCCCGTAAACTATGTATTCTGCAGACGAAATATCCGAGACATACCAAAGGGAAGTAAAAACAAAACCGCCTAACAGTATCGTAATATAATACAAAACCACTACATACATTCTCTCTTCGGTAACGCCCGCATATACGGAAAATCCCCCGAAAATGCAGCCCGTCAACAAACTTGCGACAGACCGCGGGACGCAGTCCCACGTCACAGCGGTTATCATATTGTTGAATACGTCCGAAAAAGAGTATTTACCAACTCCGGAAACCAAAGTAAAGTCATACCCGGCAGCAGTTTGCGAATACGAGCTGTTAAAACATACGATAATATTGTTCATCACGGCAAACGCGGTACCTACAATCGCGCCGAGGTAGCACCCCGTGATTACGTCCTTTATTTTCAAGCTTTTTACCATTAAAAAGATGAACAAGAAGGAAACGGTCACTTCTATTCCGCCTACGAGCAAACTGCCTAAAAAATTTACCGTGTCGTTCAATTCAATAACAAATTTAACGGCTAAGAACCTTATACCTAAAAAGATTCCCGAAGCAATAAAAAACAGGAATATCGTCATCCCGATGCCTATTTTGTCGTTTGTGTCGAGCTCAAAGAAAAAAATCAGACAGACGAACGGTACAAACGTACCCACAAGCAAACAGATTATCGGGTAAAGTTCGTGAAAATCGAAGAAATAGAACACCGTCAACAGTATTATTATCGCTATAACGTAAAGTGCTGCGATTCTCAGGTATACGTATGGTGAAGGAGCTTTTTTCTTAACCGAAACCTCTTTAGGTTCGGCAAGCTCGCCCTTTTTGTGCATGAACGCGTCCGCCCACATTTCACGAAAAACGATTTTTCTCTTGTTCTCTGATTTCTCGAGCGGCGCGTCGCTTCCTTTTATTCTTACGGCAAGCTCGGCGTCGTTTTTCTCTTTTTCGTATTCTTTTACTCTCAAATCTTCGTTCATTTATTATCCCCCTTTTCGGGAATGGATTTCGTAGTCAAACGTTTTTTACTTTCCGTTACAATCGGCTCTCCGTTTATATCGTAAGCGGGAAGCTCCACAAAGAAATTGCTTCCTTCGTTTTTCTTGCTTATAACGCCGTACCTAAGGTGATGAGCCTCGAGTATCGCTTTTACGATTGAAAGCCCGAGCCCTGTACCCTTAACAGGTCTTTTATGAGTTTCGCTCGCCCTGTAGTATTTATCCCATATAGTGTCGATTTTGTCCGCGTCGATACCCTTGCCCGAGTCAACGACTTCCAATAAAATCTTACCTTTTTCGTTGCGTTCGAGGAAAACTTCCACCGTTTTGTCCTCTCCGGTATAATTGATTGCATTACCGATAAGATTGTAAACGACCTGCTCTATTTTCATCGAATCGCAGACGGAATACAATCCGTCCGTAATATGAGCGTTTATCGTGTAGCCGTTGTTCTCGCAAAAATCGTAAAATCTTTCGGTTACCCCCCTCGTAAGGGCGGAGATATCCGTCGTTTGCAGATTAAGCCCGTCCATTCCCGACTGAACTTTGGACAAATTCAATATATCGTTTACAAGCATCGTAAGTCTGTCGGCTTCGTCAATTATAACCTGTGCGTGTTTGTTTCTCTTTTCCTTATTATCCCCCGAAATGTCTTTTATCATTTCGGCATATGCTTTAACCATCGTAAGGGGCGTTTTCAAATCGTGCGTAACGTTTGCGAGAAGCTCTCTCTGCAACACGCCCGTACGCTTAAGTTCCTCTTTCATATAGTTAAGAGTATCCGAAAGCTCGCTGATTTCATAGTAACTGTTCGAGCTGAACTCTACGGAAAAATCGCCCTCTGCAAGTTTTTTTGCCGTTTGCGACATCTCCGAAATAGGCGCGGAAACGTTCGAAGCAACAACCGCGGCGATAAAAAACGCTATAAATATTACTATTATCGTTATAAAAGCAAGTTGTTTCTGCATCAGCTCAACCATAGAAGTAATTCTCTCGAGCGAGGTGATAATTATAAGATAATAGTTGTCCGACTTTTGCTCTTTCGTGTAGACTCGTTTAACAAAAGTATAAAGCCTGCCCGTTTTGTTCTCGTTACTCGAAACAACCCCGGTATGGTAATAGCCGTTTTCTTCCGTGCAAAAAGCCTTCAGCTGCTCTATAACGTCGCTATATTCGACAAAGAGCATATCCATATCCCCTTTCGTTTCGGGATAGGAATCCGAAGTGAATCCGTCGCTCCCCCCTTGGTAAGAACCCGGCACCACGATTACTTCGAAATTGTTAACTTTCGCGTCGCGCGCGGCCTCTGTGAAAGCGTCGGGAAATTCGTCTTTATTGACGTATTTCGCCTCGAGATCCTCTCCGACCGAGACCGTTTCGGTTTCGATTTCCGAAACGAAAAAACGCTCGGCAAAAAAGACCTGACATACCCACACGACGCACATAAGCGCGAGCGCGAACACCACGAAATACAGCCAGATATTGTTTTGTAGCTTGTTAAGAGAAAACCTCATACAACCTCGAATTTATATCCCATTCCGCGAAGAGTTATTATGTACTTTCTGTATTCCTTCAGATTGCTTCTGAGCATTTTTATATGCGTATCTACCGTTCTGTCGTCTCCGAAGAAGTCAAAGCCCCATACGTCCGTCAAGAGTTTCTCTCTCGAAAGAGCGACTCCTTTGTTTTTTACAAGGTAGAATAAAAGCTCATATTCCTTTGGTGTGAGGTCTGCTTTTACGCCGTCTACGTATACGTTTCTCGCGGTGATATCGATTTTAAGACCGTCGAAAGTATATACGTCGCTTGGTTTTTCGACCGTTACATGTCTTTTCAGAACAGCGTTTATTCTCGCCATAACTTCCTTAGGCGAAAACGGCTTAACCACGTAATCGTCGACGCCGAGTTCGAAACCGAAAAGTTTATCGTACTCTTCCCCTCTTGCAGAAAGCATTATAACGGGAACGTCCTTATACTTTTTAATTTCCTTTACTGCGGAAAAACCGTCGAGCTTAGGCATCATTACGTCCATTAAAACGATGTCGTAATCGTTTTCCTTGCATTTGCGAACGGCTTCTCTTCCGTCTTCGGCCTCGTCGGGTTCGTAGCCTTCATACTCGGCGTACTCTCTGAGCACCTCGCGAATCATTTCTTCGTCGTCAACAATAAGAATTTTTTTCATTTTAAAAATCCGCTCCTTTTCTTCTATTAGATTTATTTTATTATGATAATTCGGTTTTACCCGTATACAGGCTGTAATATTTTCCTTTTTCGGCTATAAGACTTTCGTGATCGCCTCTTTCTATAATCTTTCCGTTTTCCAGAACCATTATGGCGTTCGCGTTTCTGACGGTCGAAAGTCTGTGCGCGATAACTAAAACCGTTCTGCCTTTCATAAGGCTGTCCATTCCTTTCTCGATGAGCTTCTCCGTTCTCGTATCGATCGAACTCGTAGCTTCGTCGAGAATAAGCACAGGCGGATCGGATACGGCAGCCCTCGCAATGGAAATAAGTTGCCTTTGACCTTGCGAAAGATTAGCCCCGTCCGAAACGAGCATCGTTTTGTACCCGTCCGGAAGATGCGAAATAAAATAATCGGCGTTAGCCGTTTTTGCCGCGGCTATACATTCTTCGTCCGTAGCGTCGATTCTGCCGTAACGAATATTGTCCATTACAGTGCCGGTGAACAAGTGTGTGTCCTGCAAAACCATACCGAGAGAATGCCTTAAATCCGCTTTTTTGATGCGCTTTATATCTATTCCGTCGTAAGTGATTTTTCCGCCGTTTATATCGTAAAATCTGTTTATTAGGTTCGTTATTGTAGTTTTGCCCGCACCCGTAGAACCGACAAACGCGATTTTCTGACCTTCCTTCGCGTACAGACTCACGTCCTTCAAAACGGGTTTTTCCGGCTCGTAGGAGAAGTCTACGTCGAAGAATCTCACGTCGCCGCGAAGGGGTTCGTATCTGAAACCGCCGTCCGGGAGAGGCTCTTTCCACGTCCAGTCGCCTTTGTCGCTCTCTTCTACCTTACCGTCGTTCGTCTTTATCGTTTTCACAAGAGTAACGTCGCCCTGATCGACTTCGGGCGTTTCGTCTATAAGCGCGAAAATTCTCTCTGCTCCGGCAAGAGCGAGGAGTATAAAGTTGAACTGCTGGGATATTTGCGACACTCTGTCCGAAAACTGCCTTATATACTGCAAAAACGCAACGAGAACGGCAGTTTCCACCGAAGCGACCGCGCCTACGGTAGTGGTAATCGCATAGAATATATGCGAAAGGTTGTTCATTATCGGTCCGACGACATTTGCGTAAATATTTGCCTTTGTGGAAACTTCGCACAGCTCCTCGTTAAGCTCGTCGAATCGTTCTTCCGCCTGCTTTTCGTGGTTAAACGCTTTTACTACTTTCTGCCCCGCCATCATTTCTTCGATGTAGCCGTTCACTTTGGAAAACACCTGTTGCTGACGAGCGAAGTTTTTACCGCTTTTCTTGCCGATGTACTTTGCGGTAAAAAACACGATTACGCCGAGCACAACCACTATAAGAAACAGAGGCGGGCTTAAAATAAGCATAAACGCGATTATCCCCACGAGCGACACAACGGATATAATAAGCTGTGTTATCGAGTGATGCAGAAGTTCGCGTACGGCGTCCGTATCGTTGGTGTAATAGCTCATCAGCTCGCCGTGCGTGTGCTTATCGAAAAACGATACGGGCAGGTTCTGCATCTTATTGAACATATCCTTGCGGATAACGCACAGAACTCTCACCGAACATTCGAGCATCAACCTGTTCATTATATAGTTAGTAACGGTGGCGAGAACGTACAGCCCCGCGGTAGCGATTATAAGCGCTATATACGAAGCCCATTTCTCGTCAAGCGTTATAAAGCTTTGATCTTCGAGCACGGCTACGAGCGGTTTTAGCAAGAACGACGCGACTATTATGCTTGCCGAATACAGAAAAATAAATACTATAGCGGTAATCAGATAACCGCGGCAGTCCTTATAATAACCGAACAGCCTTGAGAAAGTTTTAAGCGGGTTCTTAGCTTTTACGTTCCCGGATTTTGCCATTGCGGCATTCATTCCTCTTGCCATCAGTTTTTCCCTCCTTGTTGAGAGTTAAAAACTTCCCTGTATATTTCGGAACGCTCCATAAGCTCGTCGTGCGTGCCTACGGCGGAAATTCTGCCCTTATCCATAACCACAATCTTATCGCAGTCCATAACGGAAGCTATTCTCTGAGCTATAACCACCTTTGTGGTACCCGGCATAAATTCCCTTAAAGCTTTTCTTATCTTTTTATCGGTAGCGGTATCGACCGCGCTCGTCGAGTCGTCCAATATAAGAATTTTCGGTTTTTTGAGAAGGGCGCGCGCTATGCAAAGACGCTGTTTCTGTCCTCCCGATACGTTTACTCCGCCTTGCCCGAGATCCGTTTCATATCCGTTCGGGAAAGCCTCCACGAAGTCGCTCGCACAGGCAAGTTCGCAAGCCCGTTTTATTTCCTCGTCCGTTGCGGAAGGATTTCCCCACCTGAGGTTTTCCTCTATAGTTCCCGAGAAAAGCAAATTCTTCTGCAAAACCATAGAAACGCTTTCTCTCAATTCGTAGAGTGAATACTCTTTAACGTTCCTGCCTCCGACTAAAACTTCCCCCTCCGTAGCGTCGTAAAACCGGGGAATAAGCTGAACGAGCGTTGATTTTCCGTCTCCCGTACCCGCGATGATCCCTACCGTTTCACCCGATAAAAAGTGAAGATTTATATCCTGCAAAGTCAGGTTGTTAACGTCGCCCGAGTAAGAGAAATTTACGTTTTTAAACTCTATTTCGCCCGTTTCGACCTTTAACTCATCGCTATCGGAACCGACTATATCCGGCTGTTCGTTCAACACCTCGTTTATTCTGACAAGCGAAGCTTTGGACAAGGAAATAGTTACGAACATAAACGATACCATCGAGAGCGAGTTCACTATCTGCGTGGAGTAGGTAAGCAAACTGACGAGTTCGCCCTCTCCTATACCGCCGTCGAAAATAGACGTTTTACCTCCGAAAAGAAGTAAAAATATCGTACATATATACATCACGGCGAGCTGAACGGGTATGGACAAAGTAAAAATCTTTTCCGCCGACAGCTGAGCTTGTTTAAGTTCTTCTACCGATTTATCGAATTTCTCCTTCTCGTAATCCTCTCTCACGTAAGATTTAACTTCTCTCGCGGCAATTACGTTTTCCTGAACTGAAGCGTTTAATCCGTCGTATTTTTTTAACATTACTTTAAAACGAGGAAAGCCGAATTTTATCATAAAGAATATCGCCGCGCCGAGAACGGGAATAGCGAACACGAAAATCATCGAAAGTTCGGCGTTTATGTTAAACGCCATTACCGCGGCGAATATTATCATTGCGGGCGCGCGCACGAACATTCTGATCAGTTGCTGATAGGTGTTCTGCAGGCTCGTAACGTCCGTCGTAAGCCTCGTAACGAGCGACGGAGTCGAATATTTATCCGTGTTTTTAAACGAGAAATCCGTTACTTTTAAAAAGAGTTTTTTGCGAAGATTAGCCGCAAAACGCATGGAAGCGATTGCCGCGGTTCTGCTTGCAAGCATACCGAAAGCGAGCGAACAAAGCGCCGCGATTATCATTCCTACGCCGAGAGTGATTATAAGCGTTTTAGGCTCCGATTTGACCGCAGCGGGAATAAACCCGGCAAGCGGATAATCCGTTTTGCCTTTCAGTCCGCCGTCTACTATCGCCGCCATTAAAAGGGGAATAAAAACCTCCAAAGCGACTTCGAATATAATAAATACAGGCGTTAAAACCGTAGGCAAAACATTGCCTTTTACGCATGATTTTAAATTTGTAAGAGAACTTTTCTTTTTCATCGATTACCTATAAGAAATCATCATTTCTTTTTATTTATGCCCCGTTATCCTCTTTACATCTCTATTTTGACTATTGTTTCTCCGTCGCCGCATACTCTGTAAGATTTCCCTCCCGAACTTAAAGAATATACCGCTTTTCCATTTTTAAACACTATTGCGGAGTTGTTTTCCATACAAAACGCCGTTTCTTTTTCCGAAATCAGCAGACTGTCGAACTCATCCGCCCTTTCGTTATAGTGCGGGCAAGCAAGCCCTTTTAGAAATCCGAGTCCGGGATGTACCGAGTATTTGTCATCGCTCCCGGAGGAAGCGGAATCGGTATACATTTTTTCGAACCAACAAACGGCTCCCGCCGAAAGACCGGCAATTATAACGCCTCTGTCGTACGCGTCGCGGATAAGCCCGGTAATGCCGTTTTCCTCCCAATTCTTTAGCATGAATACCGTATCCCCACCGCCGACGTATATCATATCAGCGGACAGAAATTTTTCTTTAAGCTTTTCCTTCTCCGTCTTTTTGTATACGGACAGCGCGACTTCCGCCTTAATATCGAAAACGGAAGTATACGTCTTTCTGAACGAGTTGAAATACGGAAGAAAATCGTGACTTGCCGTTCCCAAAAACAATGCGACGGCTCGTTTCCCATTCGCTCTGTCTTTTGCAAGATCGGCAATTTGCTCGTCTATTTTAAGCGTCGTTTTTTCTCTGATTTCTCCCCCGCCTATCGCAACAATAATTTTATCCGACATATGTTTTACGTCTCCCCGAAAGCATTTTTTTCAGCAAAAACGGGCAAAATTCTCCAACATAATAATTCTATTTGAATTATTATAACATTTTGCGTTTTTTTTTGCAAATATTTAACCGTAGGGATTCCATTTCTTATCACTAACTATTTTGCAGTAATTAGCGGCGTCGTTTTTAACAGACGAACGCATTTCGGTTCGAAAAATCACCGTAGCATAAAAAAATCGGAGAAAAAATCCCCGACCTGAAAAAAATCCGATTTAATTTTTATCCGCTTCTTCCGTTTTAACGTTGAACTTGGGCAGAGCTTTCGGATCGCAATCGTATTGATCGTCGTCGAGTATTCTTATAAACTCGCGCACGGCAAACGACTGAGCGTTTATATCCTTGTTTACAACTACTCCCGTCGCCCTTAAAGGAAGGGACGGCACCACGTTAATTTCGAAAAGTTCCTTCTTCTCGAGCTGTTCGCGAACGTAACGCCTCGGCACGCATGCTATGCCGAAACCTTCTTTCGCCATCTCTATAAGAAGCTCCACGCTTCCCACGGTAAATTCCGGCACGATATTTATCGACATGGTTTCGAGGAAAGTGTTGATTTCCTTAGAAGTCGTGGTAGATTGTTCGAGCATTAAAACAGGATAATTCGGAATATCTTTAAGCTCAACGATTTTGTCGAACAGATGCTCGAATTTGCTGTTCGCAACGAAAATATCCTCTACGATACCGGTCTGACCCGTGCAAACGATGTCGTCGTCGTGAACGGGAAGGTTTACGAGCCCGACGTCGGCTTTGTTTGACTTTATAAGCGCAATGGTTTCGGCGGACGTACTGTCCTTAAACGTAATGGTAACGTTCGGATACAGTTCGTGAAATTTCTTTACGTACCTCATAAGGAAGTGCGTAATATTCGTATCCGCCGCGCTTATCCTTATGCTGCCCGTAGCGATGTTTTTGCTTTCCTTAAATCTGTCCTCGGCGTGGTCGAGCATATCGAGAGCCTGTTCGACTATTTTGAACATCTGCTTTCCGCCCGTGTCGGTAAGCTCAACGCCGCGGCTGACTCTGTTAAAGAGTTTTCCTCCGAGTTGAGTTTCAAGCTGTTTGATTGCCTGCGAAACCGCCGGCTGAGAAATATACAATTCGTCGGCAGCTTTAGTTAAACTACCGCATTTTGCAACCGTATAAAACACTCTGTAAAGCTCTAAATCAATCATCTCTGGTTCTTCTCCTTAATTCCTCAATTTCCGTCAAAATCTCGCCTATTCATAAATTTATAAACTTCCTAAATTATTTTATCATATTTTTGATTTTCAATCAAGCAAATTGCGTCGGTGAGGCATATTTTGCTCTGTTTTTTCGGATTATAAATAAAAAAAAGTCCGGGTTTTACCCCGAACTTATAAAAACGATATGTCAACAATCCGTATACGAACTGCTTTTCTCTTATTACTCTTCCGCTTCCTCTGCTTCGTCGCAGAAATCGGCAAGCGGTTTTATTTTTTTTCTTACAAAGAGAATTTGTATCGCGATAAGCGTAAACAAAAAGCTGACCGAGCCGCCGATAACGACGTCGGACAAATAATGCGCGCCCATTAAAATTCTTGCATACGCAACCATCCCCGTATACGCGAGAGCGACGAAGAACACAACAAACTTACCCCAGAAGTCGTTTAGTCTCTTGAACAAAAACGGCAAAGCGACCAAGGTGTAAGTTATGCCAGCTGCCGTGGTATGCCCGGACGGGAAAGACCTGACGGAATCCTTTCCGAAGCCGGGTAAATCTATAACCGACTCGAATTTTCCTTTTCCGTTAAAAATATACCAAGGGGTAAAAAACTCGTCGCTCGACATACTGTTAAGCGCGCGGTAACGAACGCGTTGAGTAAACGTTTTTACGCCTTGCGTAAACAACTGAGAAAACGCGGCGACGAATAATACAACGACTGCAAAAGCAAGCAGCTTGCGCATTTTTTGCTTACCCGCCATAGAAGCGCCGGCAAGCGACAGCATCGTTAAAGCCGCGCCTACGACCAGCACGAAAACGACGTAAGCGGCTCCGCCCCGTACTTCGGTTTCGTCGAAAATAGCTTCTTTGAACTTCGAAAAATAAGAGTGTATTCTCACCGGAACGAATAACGCGCAAGCTGCGCACGCAAGAAGCGCAAAAACACATATAAGCGGCTTGGAATTATTTTTACCGAAATAGAATCCGTTCCAGAAAATAACGGCAAACGAAAAGCAAAGGAACAAATAAAGAGGTATTTCTCCGAAAATCTCGATTGCTCTTGCAAAAGTGTTTGTAGAATAATATTCTCCCGGTTTTAGCGCCGCTATGTTTTTGCTTATTTGCAAATCGCTGAAAGACGCCCATACCATAAGCCCCGCGAATATAACGATAAACATCGTCCAGGTAATTATTCTCTCGGTTTTTTTCATAAAAATTCTCCTTTTTACGAATACAAGTAATTCGTCGTCCGCTCCGTATTTATCTGTTGAACGAGCCGAAAATCTCGTTCACCTGACATACGTACGCGAATGTGTCGGGATATTTTTTAAGTATTTCTTTAAACTGCTCTATCTGCCCCTTTTTAACCACGCATATAAGCAACGCCCTGTCCTGACGGGCATACATTCCCTTTGCGGGAATAACGGTAACGCCGTGCTTTAAAGAAGTTAATAGGTCGTTTGAAAGCTCTTCCGGGTGGTCGGTAACCACCTCGAACTTAAGAGCTACTTTCGAGCCTTTCATCATAATGTCGCTCATCTTCGAGTTCATAAACTGAAAAATAAGCGCGAGCATTATCGGTTGAATGGATTCCGCTGTAAGCGAAAACGCGCCCGTATGCCTGTCGAACGAAAAAACAATGACCGACGTGCCTATAATAACCGCGTTGGTTATGAAAATCATCCATTGAATACTGTATGCGGGGTTCTTTTTCGTTATGTAAGCGGCTATAATATCCGGACCGCCCGTGCATGCGTTCACCTTCAAAACGAAAGAAAGGGTTATACCGGCAATCGCTCCGCCGAAAAGCGCTGCAAGGATACTTTTACCGACGTCGCCGTTTACTATGTATTGATCCATACCGATTACGTCTTTGATTTCGGGAAGAATATACAGCGTAGCCGAAACGGCAAGAACGTTCGCCATCGTTTTTATCGCAAAGTCCTTATCCAATTTAAAGAAAGCGAAAATCAGAAGAGGAACGTGTATGCACAAATTTATAACGCCGCCGTATTTAACGAAGCGTTCGGGCAGAAAGTAGCATATCATCGCTACAACGCCGGCAACTCCGCCGCTTGTAAATTTGTTTTCGTATATAAAGTAATACACGGCGAACGCATACAGAACGCCCCCGAATATTATAAGCAGATATTCTTTTAACTTATGTAAAAAGTTCGATTTCATTATTTTATCTTAACCCGTAATCGGAAGCGACGCTTTTTTTGCCCCGATATCCACTCTCTCCGCTCTTCGGAAAGAAAAGATTTTTTTGTTTCAAAACAAATTGTCACCCGCGAGGTGACAATTTGTTTTGTTGTTATTTTTATTTTGCATATTCAACGCTGCGATATTCTCTTATAACGTTGACTTTAATCTGTCCGGGATATTCGAGTTCTTCCTCTATCTTCTTCGCTATATCTTTAGCGAGGAAGAGGGTTTTCGCGTCGTCTATCTGATCGGGCTTGACAATCACTCGGATTTCTCTGCCCGCCTGAATAGCGTAGCATTTATCCACGCCCTTAAATTCCTGACCGATGGACTCGAGTTTTTCGAGACGTTTAACGTAGTTCGTAGTAGTTTCTCTTCTCGCGCCGGGTCTCGCTCCGGAAATCGCGTCGGCAGCCTGAACGAGAACGGCTTCTATAGTGGTGGGTTCCACGTCGCCGTGGTGCGCCTGAATACAATTTATAACTTTATTGCTTTCCTTGTATTTTCTCGCAAGATCGGTACCTATCTGAATATGTGTGCCTTCCACCTCGTGGTCTACCGCTTTACCTATATCGTGAAGAAGTCCTCCGCGTTTCGCAAGGTTCACGTCGCAACCGAGTTCCTGTGCCATAAGCCCCGCGATCGCGCTTACTTCGAGCGAATGCTGAAGAACGTTCTGCCCGTAACTCGTGCGGTATTTAAGTCTGCCGAGAAGCTTTATAAGTTCGGGGTGAATGCCGTACAGACCTGCGTCGAACATAGCGGCTTCGCCCGTTTCCTTGATTTTTACGTCGAGTTCTTTTCTTACCTTTTCAACCGTATCCTCTATGCTTGCCGGGTGAATTCTGCCGTCCGAAACAAGCTTTTCGAGCGCAAGACGAGCAACTTCTCTTCTGACCGGATCGAACCCGGAAAGGATAACTACTTCGGGCGTGTCGTCTATTACGAATTCGATACCCGTGGCGTTTTCGAGAGCCCTTATGTTTCTGCCCTCTCTGCCGATAATTCTCGCTTTCATATCGTCGTTCGGAAGGGGTACTACCGAAACGGTGATTTCCGAAGCGTGGTCGGTACAACAACGCTGAACGGCAAGACTTATGAGGTTTTTGGCTTTCTTTTCCGCCTCTTCCTTAGCCTGCGCTTCCTGATTTCTCACGAAAACGGCGGCTTCCTTACGGGCGTCGTCCTTGATAAGCTCTACGAGTTGAGCCTTTGCTTCCTCCTGAGAAAGCTGAGCCACTTTTTCGAGTTCCTGAGTCATAAGCTCCTGCTGCTTTTCTACCTGCTCGCTGCGCTTATCGACTTCGGCTCCCTTTTTGTCGATTTCTCTTTTGTAATTGTCGAGTTCCTTTCTCGTCTGTTCGAGTTCGTCGTTCCTCTTGATAAGGTTGATTTCCTTCTTGTTGAGAATGTCGTCTTTCTGATTGAGTCTGGACTCGAGTTTTTGCATTTCCGCGCGCTTTTCTTTCGCTTCTCTTTCGAAATCGTTGCGCAATTTCAATTCCTGCTCTTTGGCTTCGATGATTGCTTCTTTCTTTAACTGTTTGCTTTCCGTCTGAGCGTCGTCAAGCATCTTTTTTACGACGGACTTCGTTTCGCCAATTTTCTTTTCGCGTACATTGGAATAAACAAAGTACCCTACAAGCCAACCTATGGCAAGACATACTACCGCCGCGATAACAATTCCTAAAATTAACCATGTCACTGTAGCATCAGAGAGCAGGGCGTTCATAGATATGGTCATTTGAACCGCCTCCTCTTTTTATTTGTACAGATAATATTGTTATAGATATTATCCCTTATATTTTAAACAAATCTAAGGAAAAAGTCAATAACACGATATTGAAATTTTATCTTTTTTTTATTATTTTGAAAAATCTTCCCGATTCGCGCGCGGCGTTCCGCTTTTTATTCTTATCCGATATAACGATTTTGCACAAAAAGACGGATAAAACGAAAATCACCGCCCATACGGCGATTCCCCACGTCTTATCGAAAGGTATCAGGGCGCCGCTTACCGCGTATGCCGAAAAGAAACAGGAAAGCCCCCTTGCGAAAAACGCCACGGTTAAAAAGTATTTCGCGCTCATCGACGAAAGTCCCGAAACAAGACATAACAAGTCGTCCGGGAAAAAAGGAAATATCAACATAAGCGACAAAACCGCTTTATCTTTACCCCTTACCGCTTTCAGACCTTTTTCGAGATTATCTTTTCCCACGAGAAAGCCCGCCGCTTTGTTCCCGAACTTTCTCCCTGCGAAAAACGCCGTCACCGAACCGAGATATACTCCGCAAAAACAAATAAGACCGCCGAAAAACGGACCGTACAACACCGCGCCCGCCGTTACGGGTATTATATCCGGTACGGGTAAAAACAAAACGGCGAAAAATTCCACGGCGAAAAGCATTATCGCAGACAACGCTCCGAACGACCTGATATACTCGGTAAGTTGCTTCGCGTCCGATATCTTTTCGAGCGCGCCGCTCTTTTTCAAAAAGTATACGGTAAGAGAGCATAACATAACGATAATAAGCGATAAAAGCCCCGTTCTGAATAAAACGAACTTTCCTTTTAGAAGAAAAAACACCGTCGCGGCGTCAAGCGCACACAAAGCTACGGCTGCCGAAATTTTCAAAATTTTTTCGTTAAGAAAGAAAAAACCGCTTCGGCACAAATCGAGCCAGCCCGAAAAGAACGCTTGCGAAAACACCGCCGTAAGAATAACCGCAACAACGCCCGCCGTAACCGCAATCAACCTTTTCAATCCTTTACAGTCAACCGAATTGGAATTGTTATTTTTTCTCTTTCCTTTAAACACGACAAACCCCGCCCGCATATAATCTCTATGATTAAATATATGCGCGCGGCGCCGTCATATAAACATAAAACGGTTTTCGGGCATAAAAAATCCGCAGACCTTTTTGCGACCTGCGGAATTTAATTTAAGTTCAAATCAGTTCATAATAGGATAACCGGGAATTATCGAATTGAGAATGGTTATTATGATTTTTACCATCGTGCTGTCTTTGATTATACCTGCAAACGGATTGTAATCATAGAAGAACGTTGCAACCGCACCCATATGAACGTGCGCGTAAATATCGAATTCCGTCCCCTCGAGCGCGTAGAAAACGCCGAAAACGAGGAATATAAGACAGGAAGAAATAATCAAACCGATAAGCGTGCCGATGATTTTATCTACGGCAACCTGAACGGGTTTATGTTTTGCGTACTTGAATTTGTTGTATAAGTAATCGGTAAGAATAACGCTTACTATAAACATTACCAAAAACGCGACTATAAAATAAATAACGCCCGATTGCATTATCGCGTCCATACCGGAAGCGGAACCCAAATTCTTAATCGCCTCGAGATCTACAAGCCCGAACCAAACGGTAGCCATACCGGCAAGCGCGCTGAGCGCAAGAACTACGATTATCTGCGCAAAACGAAGCAACGTTTTTATTATCCCCTTGAAGAAACCGAGTACCGCCCCGACCGCAAGTACGGCAAGAACGATAATATCGTATACAGCAGTCATAATATTCCCTTTCCGCTCACAGACGAAAAGCCCGCAAACGAACTATTATAATTTATTTCATTATATATTATATAATTTTTAATGTCAAGAGTTTTTTTCGATAAAGGTCTTGATTTTCTCAATATTTCACTCAATAAACATATACGACCGCAAACATACGGCTTTCGTCTTCTTCCGTTTATCCGTTCGACATGTTTTCGTTATCGGCTGAGGCGCGCGACTGAAAACGTATTTTCCGAATTACTTCGCCGCGGGTTTGTATCCGTCTTTAAGCGAAACGATTTCTCCGAGCGTCAGCACGTCGCCCTTTGTCTTTTTGTAATAACCCGTACGAAGAAGTTGGAAAGCCTTTCCTTCCTCGCTGCTTGCAAGATACGGTTCGGCAAAGCCGTTAAACACGTGAACGCTGTCGTAATTCATTCTTTCGGAGAAGTCCTGTCCCGGATAAGTCGCGTCTTTCAGCAAATAATCGTACTTTTTAGCTACGAACGGAACGCAATTGTTCGCGTCCACCCAGTGAATCGTACCCTTGCATTTAATGCCGCTCGTATCGTTTCCGCTGTGAGAATCGGGCACATAAGAACATCTTATTTCGGTAACGTTGCCGTCTTCGTCCGTAACGAAATCGTCGCACTTTATAATATATGCGTTCTTAAGACGAACGTATCCGTCTTTTTTCAGTCTGAAATATTTCGGAGGCGGGCAAACGGAAAAGTCCTCTTTCTCTATATATATTTCGCGGGAAATGGTAATAGTCCTTTTTCCGAGTTCGGGCTTATTCGGATTTACGTCGAATTCGAGAGTTTCCGTTTTCCCCTCGGGGAAGTTTGTCAAAAGCACCTTTACAGGCGAAAGAACAGCCATTGCTCTCTCAGCCTCGGTATTGAGGAAATCTCTTGCAAAATGTTCGAAATAGGACACTTCTATCTCGCTGTTCGCTTTCGCCACACCTATTTCTTCACAGAAATTTTTAAGAGCCTGAGCCGGAATTCCGCGGTTTCTTATACCGGTAAGCGTGGGCATTCTCGGATCGTCCCACCCCTCTACCGCGCCGTCTTCAACGAGCTTTTTAAGGTATCTCTTACTCATAACGGTATTCGTTATGTTAAGGCGCGCGAACTCTATCTGACGAGGTTTGTGCTCAACCTCGGTGTTTTCTATCGTCCAGTTGTAAAGCGGGCGATGGTCTTCGAATTCAAGCGTGCATATGGAATGCGTTACCCCCTGCATGGAGTCGCAAATCGGGTGGGCGAAGTCGTACATCGGGTAAATACACCACTTGTCGCCGGTGCGGTGATGCGTCGCGTGCAGAACTCTGTAAATTACGGGATCGCGCATGTTTATGTTAGGCGAAGCCATATCTAATTTAGCTCTTAAAACCTTTTCGCCGTCGGCATACTTACCCTCTCTCATTTCCTCGAAGAGTTTTAAGTTTTCCTCTACCGATCTGTTGCGGTAAGGGCTTTCCTTTCCGGGTTCGGTAAGAGTCCCTCTCGTTTCTCTTATCTGATCGGCGGTAAGGTCGCAAACGAACGCCTTTCCGTCCTTTATAAGCTTAACGGCAAGCGAGTAAATCGTATCGAAAAAGTCGGAAGCGTAATGAATTTCATACCACTTAAAGCCGAGCCATTCTATATCTTTCTTAATCGCGTCGACGTACTCCGTCTTTTCTTTCGAAGGGTTCGTGTCGTCGAAAAACAAATTACAAACGCCTCCGAACTTTTCGGCGGTACCGAAATTAAGACACAGCGATTTTGCGTGCCCTATATGCAAATAACCGTTCGGTTCCGGCGGGAAACGCGTATGAACCGTGGTAACTTTCCCCTCGGAAAGCTCTTCGTTGATAATATCCTCGATAAAATTCTTTGCTTCTATCATAATAGTCTGCTCCTTGG
Organism: Christensenellaceae bacterium; assembly: GCA_022768945.1. Lineage (GTDB taxonomy): Bacteria > Bacillota > Clostridia > Christensenellales > Borkfalkiaceae > RGIG3732. The sequence goes on from JALEKY010000064.1 coordinate 36,773, forward strand.
AAACATATAGCAAAATTAAGTCGCCGCCGTATCGCGGCATTTCAGAATTATTTTCCGCACTTGCACGGCGAAGGAAGTTTCATATCCTTTGCGGAAGCCGCGTAAACGTCGTCTTCTTTTCTGAACCCGAACTGTTCCAGCGGAACTCCCCACTCGTCGAGCGCGGTAAATCTTTCAAAATCGGTATCCATGCACTTATTTATAATCGAGCGAAGCATAAGCTCCTTGAACGGACAATTCTCGTCTACGTAAAAACGATAATCTGCCGTTATACCGCCCGAAAACTCCTTTCCCTCATAACTCATAACGTAGCAAAGAATAAAGCCGGGTTTGTAAGACAGTTCCACTCGAATCATAATTTCACCTTAAAATTTATCGGCGTACGCGATAAAATATATATTATTGTATCATAACGCGCAACAATTTTCAAATCATTTCGCTTGACTTTATGCTTTTTTTTATATACAATTATTAAGATTTACAAACAAAAGCGACTACTCGCTTGCGAAAAGTTTTCTTTCGCGGGCGACGCATAATCGCGTTTCCGGTAAAAAAGAAAGAATTATCGAGGTGTGTCTTATGGAAGAAAAAAGATGCGTAACAATGGATAAAATAGTAAATCTCTGCAAGTCGAGAGGAATAATCTTCCCCGGCAGCGAAATTTACGGAGGCATGGGCAACACTTGGGACTACGGCCCCGTAGGCGTTGAAATCAAAAACAACATCAAGCGTTGCTGGTGGAAGAGATTCGTTCAGGAAAATCCCTCCTCTTACGGCGTAGACGCCGCTATACTTATGAATTCGAGGGTTTGGGAAGCGAGCGGGCACACCACTTCTTTCTCCGATCCGATGATGGACTGTAAAGACTGCAAATCCCGCCACAGAGCAGACAACCTTATAGAGGCTCACTCGAAGGGCGCCGTCAATCCCGACGTTATGACCAACGAGGAAATGCAGGAATATATCGAGAAACATCACGTTTGCTGCCCGAGATGCGGCAACTGCAACTGGACGCCCATTCGTCAGTTCAACCTTATGTTCAAAACGTCGAGAGGCGTTACCGAAGACAACCAGAACGTTATATATCTCCGCCCCGAAACCGCTCAGGGCGAATTCGTAAATTTCCAGAACGTTCAGAGAACGACGAGAGCGAAAGTTCCCTTCGGCATAGCTCAGATAGGTAAGGCGTTCAGAAACGAAATCACGCCGGGCAACTTCATTTTCAGAACGATCGAATTCGAACAGATGGAACATCAATGGTTCTGCAAAGAAGGCACCGACCTTGCCTACTACGACGAATTCAAAAAGAAGGCTTGGGACTTCTTAACCGACCTCGGCTTCAGCCCCGATCATTTAAGATATAAGGATCACGACAAGCTCGCTCACTACGCTAAATGCGCTTGTGACATTCAGTACCTCTTCCCTATGGGTTGGTCGGAACTCAACGGCATACACAACCGCACAAACTACGACTTATCCCGCCATCAGGAATTCTCCGGCAAAACGATGCTTTACAACGATCCGTTGACGAACGAAAAATACATCCCGTTCGTTATAGAGTACTCCATCGGAGCGGACAGACTTATGCTCGCAACCCTTTCCGAAGCTTACGACGAAGAAGCTCTCGAGGGCGGCGACACCAGAGTAGTAATGCACTTCCACCCCGCCGTGGCGGCTTACAAATGCGCGATACTTCCTCTTCAGAAGAATCTCTCCGATAAGGCGCGCGAAGTTTTCTCTTCTCTTTCCAAAAAGTTTATGGTCACTTACGACGACGCCGGCTCCATCGGAAAACGTTATCGTCGTCAGGACGAAATCGGTACTCCGTACTGCATAACGATCGACTTCGACACGCTCGAAAACGATACCGTAACCGTTCGCGACCGCGACACGATGGAACAAATCAGATTGCCGATAAGCGAACTCGAAGCGTTCATAAATGAAAAAATCGCTTTCAACTGATTAAAAATTACAAGTAAAAAGTCCTCGATTTTACGCGAAATCGGGGACTTTTTTTGAAGCAATCGCTCCGTCTGAGCCAATCAGAAATCAATCTTTCGATTTATAATAAAGCAGGCAATGGCAGTATCCCTCGAAATTCGGATCGGCTATCTGCTCGCGAAACTCCTTGCACATACATTTTGTATCTTCGTTTACTTCTATCCGGCAAGGGCAATATCCGTTTTTCTTTTTTAGCCCCTCTCTCACCGCTTTTACTATTTCTTTATTCTCGTTCAACCTTACAGCCATGGCATACCTCCTTACGTTAATTATACACGATTTTTTGTTTTCTGTACAGCGTTTACATAAATTGGCATAAAAATCTTCCGTCAATCGATTGACTTTTAATTCGCAAAATATTACAATATACTAAAATAAAACAAATGTTCGCATAACAAATGTTCGCAAGGCGGTAAAAAATGACTAAAAAAGAAAATCCTATACCCGAAAAAATAGCTCAGTACGTTAACGAGTGTTATTTTTCGCAAGGCTATACGCCGTCGCTCAGAGAAATAGCACAAAAAATGAACCTTTCTCTCAGCACGGTGCACGGCTATATTTCGAGAATGGAAAAAAACGGACTTATTGACGGAGGGAATAAAAACAACGGAACAAATCACCGCCACGCCCGCGGGGTGAAGACCGCGATAATAAGCAAAACTTCTTCGGATACCGCGCTCGTTCCGATCGTCGGCACCGTTGCGTGCGGGACTCCCGTTCTCGCGGAGGAAAACATAGAGCGTTACGTGCCTCTTCCGAGGGAACTCATAGGCAAAGGCGAATTTTTCATTTTGAAAACGGAAGGCTACAGCATGAAAAACGCGGGCATACTTCCCGGCGACCTCGTAGTTATACGCAAGCAGAACACCGCCGAAAACGGGCAGGTTGTCGTTGCGTTGACTGACGGCGAAAACGCAACGCTTAAACGTTATTTTAAAGACGACGACAAGTCCCCCGTCCGCCTCCATCCCGAAAACGAAACGATGGAAGATATGTTTTCTTTCAACGTCGAAATTCAGGGCATCGCGGTAAAAATTATTAAGGATATCTTGTAAAATGTCCTATAGCAAAGTATATACGGACGGCATCGTTAGTTTTAAAAACCCCGTAAATCACGCAAAAACACAGAAAAAGCGAACGTATTTCTGCATAGATATGAAGTCTTTTTTCGCTTCTGTGGAATGCGCGGAGCGCGGTCTTAACCCGTTCGAAACCAACCTTGTCGTTGCGGACGAGTCGCGAGGAAACGGCGCGATATGCCTTGCCGTGTCACCGAAAATGAAATCGCTCGGCGTAAAAAACAGATGCCGCATTTTCGAAATTCCTCCGTCGATACAATATATAACGGCGAAGCCGCGAATGAAAAAATATATAGAATACTGCGCGGATATTTACGATATATATCTCGATTACGTTTCGCCGGACGATATACACGTGTACTCCATCGACGAGTGTTTTATAGACGCGACAGACTACCTCTCCTGCTACAAACTCGGCGCGGAAGAATTCGCGATAAAACTCGTCGACGAAATCTCGCTTAAGCTTCATATACCGGCATCCGCCGGCATAGGCACAAACCTTTATCTTGCAAAAATCGCACTCGACATCACTGCGAAACACACGCTCGGAAATATAGGAATTCTCGATGAAAAATCTTTTATCCGAACGTTATGGAAACACCGCCCGATAACGGATTTTTGGGGAATTTCCTCGGGAACGGCGAAACGCCTCGAGAAATACGGAATTTACGATATGGCGGGAATCGCCCGCGCGCCCGAGGAACTTATGTACCGCGTATTCGGCGTGAACGCGGAGCTTCTCGTCGACCACGCGTTCGGCAGAGAAAGTTGCACGATGCAAGACATAAAAAGCTACAAAAGCAAACGCCGCTCCATATCGAATTCTCAAATTCTTTTCAGCGATTACACTTATGAAAAAGCATTGACGGTCATGAAAGAAATGGCACTCACCGCATGTCAGACGTTGCTTCGCGAGAAAAAAGTAACCGACTGCGTTTCCATATTCGTAGGTTATTCGAAAAACGCCCTCCCCTCCTCGGGAAAAATGTTGCGAATGACCGAAAAAACAAACGTCTACTCGGTTATTCTGAAATACGTGATTCGCGCGTTCGAAGAATCCACGGATAAAAATACCCCCATACGTCGCCTCGGAATTTGTTACGCAAACCTGCAGGACGAATGCATGGAGGTCTACGATTTATTTACGGACGTAAAGTCCGTAGAAAAGGAACGTCACCTCGAATACGCGGTTCTCGACATAAAGGAAAAGTTCGGTAAAAACGCAGTACTTCGCGGAACCGATCTTAAAGACGAGGCAACCACTAAAGAAAGGAACAAGCTGATAGGCGGTCACAACGGCGAATAACACGCCGTAAAAAAACAATTAACCGCGTAAAACGCGCATAAACGGCATATTTTATGGACAGACAAGACAGAGCAAAACAGTTTTTATCTTTTGACGCCCTCAAAGGACTGAGAGAAGAACTTAAAAAAAGAGAAGAACGTCACTTGAGAGAAGAAAACACCCGGAATTCGGACAACGCAGACGAAGAAAACTACGACGACGCAAGCGAAGAAATACCGTACAACCAAAGCGAAGAAATTCCCGACGGCGACTGCTTTTAGAAGATTTTTAGGAATTATATTCATTATTTATAACATAAAATATAAAAAATCGCGGAGAATTACCGCGAGTTTTTATATCGTAAAGTTTTCTGTGAATTAAAGTTAGGAATTCCATTCCGCAAATTTTTATTCCGCACCGCACTTTTATTCCGTTCTGAGAGCCGCCACCGGATCTTTTTTCGCCGCTTTCTTTACAGGGATAAGTCCTCCGAGAATGGTAATGCCTATGCTTATCAGAATCAAAATCAGCGACGTTCGACTGCTGCGGCAGTCGGTCCTCCGATGATCAGTTATTCAATTTAATACGAGCTATTATATTGATTTTAAAAATAAAAGTCAAGCAAAAAAACATAGGGATTCCATTCCTTATCACTAACTATTTTTGCGGCAATAAATCGGTTTTTGCCGTGTTAAACGAGCCTTTAGTACGCTTAACAATTTCGGTCGTTTGCCTTGCAAAAACGCTTCGCGCCGAAAAGAGCGTATTTTCAGATGATTTTTTTAAGAGCGCGAACGAAGCTGTGCTTTACGCACTGCAAGCGAGCGTTCGGAAAAAAGGGCTGAAAAGCCGCCTTTTCGGTAATTAGTGATGAAGAATGGAATCTCTATCTTTCAAATAATCGATAAGTTCCGCTTTTTCGTTTCTGACCTTATCCGACATAACGGCAGACAAAAGAGCGTTCAAAGCCTCGCCTATCTCCCTGCCGTCGTATCCAAGCGATTTCAAATCGTTTCCGTCCACTTTTAAATCTTTCACGGTAAACGCCATCTTCTCGGACAAAATCAAATCGAGCCGAGCCGCAATACGTGTAAGCCGCTCTCTCCTCGTCGCCGTTTCTTTCGTTTCGCTTAACGCCTCGGCAAGCTGAAGAGAAAGAACGTCTCGCACGGTTTGCTCTCCGAGCTTATTCAGCGAGCGGAGAATGTATTTGTCGCAGCCCTCGTCAATGATTTTCGCTTCGCCGGGCACTATCGGATAGCCGTGAAAAGCAACGGCAGAAACAAATCTCTTTTTCTCCGCGGAAGAAAGCTTAAGCCTGTCCGCAATGCACTCGCACATTATCGCGCCGCGTTTTTCGTGCCCGTAAAAATGCCCCGCTGCGTCGCTGCCGACAAAAAAGGTTTCGGGCTTACCCACGTCGTGCGTCAGCGCGGCAAAGCGTAATATAAAGTCTTTTTTCGTCGAAACGCACGTCAGAACGGAATGAGTGTACACGTCGTAAGCGTGGTAAGGATTCCTTTGGTCAAAATCGAAGCAAAGCGCAAGCTCCGGCAAAACTACGGCGAGTATTTCTCTGTAGTCGAAAAGTATCTTCTTTGCGTTATCACCGAGCAAAATTCCCTTAAGCTCCTTAGTCACGCGCTCCGCCGAAAGGTTTAAAATTAACCATTTTTGCGCGAAAAGGGCGGCTTTTGTATTTTCTTCTATCTCAAAACCGAGTGCGGAAGCGAATCTCAGCGCGCGCAAAATTCTCAATGCGTCCTCCCGGAACCTCAGATACGGATCGCCTATCGCGCGGATAACTTTTTTTTCGCAGTCCTCTCTCCCGCCGAATAAATCGACAAAATTCACCCCGTCGAAACACATTGCGTTAACGGTAAAATCACGCCTTTCGAGGTCTTTTTCTATCGTACGCACAAACTCTACGCTTTCGGGGTGACGACTGTCAGAATATTTTCCGTCCGACCGAAAAGAAGTAATCTCAACGCTCTCTTTAAAAATCCGAACGGTAACGGTGCCGTGTCGTATGCCTGTTTCTATAACGCGGCAGCCTTTTTCCAAAAAAATATCTCGGACTTTTTCGGGAGGAAAAGAACAGGTCACGTCGTAGTCGCCCGCCGGCAAACCGAGAAAATAATTTCTCACCGCGCCGCCGACAACGTACGCCTCGCCCCCGCTCTCCTTTATCGTTTTTAAAACAAACTCGCTCGCCGCCGATAATTTCATCTGAAACCCCCGAAAATAAACCAAGTTAAATCGACACACAGTACAATCGGACAAAAGCTCTTTCAACAAGGTCAATCGTCCGCTCGAAAAGTTACGCTTCGAGAATAATCGTCACCGGACCGTTATTCGTCTGCTGAATAAGCATATCCGCTCCGAAAACTCCTTTTTTCACCGTAACGCCCTGACTTTCGAGCGCCTTGCAAAAATAGTCGTAAACGAATAACGCCCGCTCGGGAGCCTCCGCCCCCGTGAATCCCGGTCTGTTTCCGTGCGAAGCGTCCGCAAGAAGAGTAAACTGCGAAACGCTTAAAACCTCGCCGCCTACGTCTTTTACCGATAAATTCATCTTTCCGTTTTCATCTTCGAATATGCGCATATTTGCAATTTTTTTTGCGAAGTAATCGCACTTATCCGTTTCGTCTCCGACCGCAACGCCGAAGAAAACTACAAGCCCGAAAGGTATCTCGGAAATCAATTCCCCCGCGACCGAAAGTTTCGTGTTTTTAACTCTTTGTATAACCGCTTTCATTTTAGCTCCGTTTTTTAATTAGCCGATAACGCGTTAAATTTGTAGATAACTCGCGAAAAAGGCTACTTTTTCTCAAAAAAGATTTTAATTTGTCCGTAAGAAACAGTGTGCGAATTCGACGTTTCACCTTTAAGTTCTTCAGTTACCGCGGACGAAAAATTCAAGTTATAACTCTGCCCTCCGAGGTTTAAAGCAACGTAACACACCTCGTTTTCGCTTTCCCTTTTATATATAAGCGAGCGTTTCGTTCTGAACAGCACGCTCAGCTCGCCGCTCAAAAACGCCTCATGACAAGCTCTCATTCTGCCGAGCTTTCTAAAAAATCCGAGAAGTTTTAAAGAAATATCCTTTTCGCCTCCCGCCGAGCCGTTCTCCTCTCGGGATAGCTGCATATTTTCGTCGGATATTTGCATATTCTCTCCGCCGCTCTCTGTTTTGCTCCAATCGAAGCACTTTCTGTTGAACGGATCCGCCCAACCGGTAGTGCCGATTTCGTCGCCGTAGTAAAGCGACGGAATTCCGTAAACCGTGTAAAGAACAGCCGAAGCGAGCATAACCCTCTCCGCTCCGCGAAGCCTTTCTTCCTCGTTAAGTTCGTCGTGCGCCTGTAAAATTCTCCCCGCGGGGCAGCTTCTCCCGGAAAGGCAGTTTATAATTCTCGCAGTGTCGTGCGTACCTAAAATATTCATTAAAAGGTCTAAATTCCTTTTGGGGTAAGAGTCCGTCTGCTTCAGCAAAACCGAAGAGAGCCCTGTTACGTCGTCCGAGCAAAAACAGTCGATAATCGCAGATTTAAGGGGGTAATTCATCGCGGAGTCAATCTCCTCGCCCTGAAAATACTCTCTCCTTACTCCGTAAGAAATTTTGTCGGTAACGTTCTCCCACACTTCGCCTATTATAATCGCGTTTTGGGATAATTCCTTAACGCTTTTTCTTATTCTTTTAACGAATTCTCCGGGAAGCTCGTCCACAACGTCAAGCCGCCAGCCGCAAGCCCCGTCTCGGAGATATTTTTTCAATACGCCGTTTTCTCCGCAAACGAATTCCTTAAAATCCTCGCTTGCTTTGTTTATTCTCGGCAGAGTTTCTATTCCCCACCAACTCTCGTATTTTTCGGGATACTCTATAAAGTCGTACCACGTGTAATACTCGGAACTTTTGCTTTGATACGCGCCTATCGAGTCATATCTCCCTTTCTTGTTAAAATATCTGCTGTCGTCGCCGGTGTGATTGAAAACGCCGTCCAAAACCACCTTTATCCCGCGTTTTTCAGCGTTTTCAAACAGTTCTTTAAGATCGTCTTCGCTTCCCAGAAGCTCGTCTGCAAGCATGTAATCGCCCGTGTCGTATCTGTGGTTCGAATACGCCTTGAATACCGGGTTAAGATAAATAACCGTCGTCCCGAGAGACTTTATATAATCGAGTTTCTCCGTTATTCCCTTTAAGTTCCCGCCGAAAAAATCGTCGTTAAGCACTTTCCCGTCCACGGGCAGATAATCGGGAAGTTCTCCCCATTTTTCTCTTAAACGCTGCTCCTTTCGAGGCAAAGTATCTCCGAACCTGAAAAATCTGTCGGGAAAAATCTGGTAAATCACGCCGCCTTCGAAATCCCTCGGCGTGCCGCTTCCTTCCTTATAAACGGTTTGGGAAAACTCCGCCCCTCCCCTTATAAGCCGTCCGAAATTTTCCCCGTAAGGGTTGTTCCTATCGCAACCGTAAATCTCTCCGTCTATTTCAAACGAATAAAAATACAGCCCCGAGCTTGAGAATTCCACTTCCGCTTTAAATCCGAAATCGCCGTTTTTTGCGCGATATACGGCACTTTCTATATTTTCCGGCGTCAGAATCGCTTCCTCGCGACTCCTTATATCGGTTTTATACGAAACAAATTCTCTTTCCATTGGATACAGAACGAGGTCTTCGCCATCTTTCCGTACACGTAAAAAGCAGGCGTTGCCGTCCGCTTTTACAAAGAATTTTAATTTAGTTTTTTCCGCAATTCCGCCCCTTACGCTTTTGCAAAGGCTATCGAGCGGATTAAAAAATGCTTGCATGCCGTGTCAGTTTTTCGGTTAAGATTATCTTGTCGATTTTAAGTTCCAGATATTCTCGGCGTATTCCTTAATGGCTCTGTCCGCCGAAAATCTTCCGCTGTTTGCGATATTCACTATGCTCATTTCCGCCCACTTGCTCTTGTTTTGATAAACGTCGGAAACTTTAGCCTGAATTTCGCGGTATGCGCCGAAGTCCGCCATACACATATAAGGATCGGCAACGGGCGAAGCGGTAAGCAGATAGTTCGCGAGATTTTCGAAAGAAGTTCCGTTAAACCCTGTCTTCAACGCGTCGATAACCTTTTGCAGCTGAACGTTGTTATTGTAATACGCCGTAGCGTTGTAACCGCGAGCCCAAAGCCCGTCCACGTCCTTGGCAGTAAGCCCGAAAATGAAGATGTTGTCGTCGCCTACCGCGTCGTGCATTTCGACGTTCGCTCCGTCAAGCGTACCCACCGTAAGCGCGCCGTTAATCATAAACTTCATATTTCCGGTGCCCGAAGCCTCCTTGCCGGCAGTGGAAATCTGTTCGCTTATCTCCGAAGCGGGCATAAGTTTTTCCGCCATCGTAACGCCGTAGTCTTCAAGGTAGATAACGTTAAGTTTTTCCCTTATTTCGGGATGCTTCTTCACGTCCTCCGCGATAAAGCAAATGAGCTTTATAATCTCTTTTGCCATATAGTAGCCGGGAGCCGCTTTCGCCGCGAATATATAAGTTTTAGGCTGAACCGCCGCCTTCGGATTTTCCTTTAATTCGATGTAACTCGCAATGATGTTCATCGCGTTCATCAGCTGACGTTTGTATTCGTGCAGTCTTTTCGCCTGAACGTCGAACAGCGTTTCGGGGTTGATTTTCTCTCCCGTTCTCTTCAGCACGTATTCGGCAAACTGCTTTTTCTTAATAAGCTTTATCTCGTTTACTCTCTTTTGAACGTCCGCGTCGCCCTTGAACGCCTCGAACTTTTTAAGCTCTTCCGCGTTGGTTTTAAACCCGTCGCCTATAAGGTCGGCTATAAGCGAAGTAAGTTCGGGGTTAGACTGGCAAAGCCATCTTCTGTAAGCGATGCCGTTCGTCACGTTCGTGAACTTATCGGGCGTAACGTCGTTGAAGTCCTTAAAAATACTGTTCTTTATTATGTCGCTGTGCAGCGCGGAAACGCCGTTCACCTTGTGCGAGCCGATAACCGAAAGATTGGCCATTCTTATTTGCCCGTGGGAGATAATGCTCATTCTCTCTATTTTATCCCAGTCTCCGGGGAACTTGTTCCACATATCCGCGCAGAAACGCCTGTTTATCTCTTTTATAATGGAGTACACGCGCGGAAGTCTTCTTTCAATCAGATCCTCGTTCCACTTTTCGAGAGCCTCGCTCATAACCGTGTGATTTGTGTAAGCGACCGTACGAACGACTATCGACCACGCCTTATCCCAATCGTAGCCGTATTCGTCTATGAGAATTCTCATAAGCTCGGGCACGACGAGCGCGGGGTGAGTGTCGTTTATATGGATAGCCGCCATATCGGGAAGATTATCGAGGCTGCCGTATCTTCTCACATGATCCGCTATAATGTTCTGAAGCGAAGCCGAAACAAGGAAATACTGCTGTTTAAGTCTCAGAGACTTTCCCTCGAAATGGTTATCGGACGGATACAAAACCTTTGAAATAAGTTCCGCCTCGTTGTCCGCCTGCATGCTCTGCATATAGTCGCCCTGCGAGAAGGAACGCATATCGAACTTTTTGCGGTTTTGCGCGCTCCAGAGTCTGAGCACCGAAACGGCTTCCGAATTGTATCCGGAAATCATCATATCGTACGGAAGGGCTTCTATTTCCTGATAATCGAAATAATCGACCTTCAGCCCGTTCTCCGTCCATTCTTCCTTAATATGCCCGTCGAACTTAACGGTAAACATTTTATCCGCGCGTTGAGTCAGCCACACTTCGCCGCCCGGAAGCCATATATCGGGAAGTTCCGTCTGCCAGCCGTCGACGATTTTCTGTTTGAATAAACCGTATTCGTAGCGTATAGAATATCCCATTGCGGGGTAATCGCCCGAAGCGAGCGCGTCCATAAAACAAGCGGCAAGTCTTCCCAGTCCGCCGTTTCCAAGCCCCGCGTCCGGCTCGAGCTCGTAAAGGTTGTCGAGCGAAGTGCCGAATTCCTTCAACGCTCCCTCGAGGCTTGAGCCGATCCCGAGGTTGAACACGTTGTTTTTAAGAGATCTGCCGAGCAAAAACTCCATGCAAAGGTAGTAAACTTTCTTTGCTTTCTGCTCCTTAACTACCGTATGGTAAGCGTTCCGCTTTTCGAGCAGAATATCTCTGACCACCATAACCACGGCTTTATAAAGCTGCTCCTCAGAGCATTCCGCGGGAGTAACGCCGAAAAATCTCGACAGCTTACCCTCGATTGCGTCCTTAGCTACGTCAACGGAAAAATTTTCTGTTTTGTACATTTTTTAATATCCTCTTGTAAATAATAATGCCCGATTTTGCGCGTTTTAGAGGCTTTTTGTGCTTTCTCTATCGCGAACGAAAAAACTTTCCCCCTGCCCGCCGCTTAGCCGGTGGCGGTATCGTTGGAACGCACCGAAAAGGCGGCTGTTATCTTAGCCGGCGGTGATAGCGTTAGAACGCCATTACCGCCGGCTAACCGAATTACAATATCTCGTCGTACAGCTTTTCGTATTCCAAAGCGGAAGAAGCCCAGCTGAAATCCGCGCCCATCGCTCTTTTTACGTATTTTTGCCAAAGAGTCTTGTTCTTATAGTCGTCCGCCGCCTTTTTAAGCGCAAACAACATTTCGTGCGCGTTGAAATTGTCGAAAACGTAACCTATGCCGTTCGACTCCGTAACGGGAATTATGCTGTCCGCAAGCCCGCCCGTTTTTCTGACGACGGGAATAGTTCCGTAGCGGCAGGCAATCATCTGAGAAAGTCCGCACGGCTCCTGCTTGCTCGGCATAAGGAAAATATCCGAACCCGCGTAAATTTTAGCGGCAAGGTCCTTGTTGAACGCCGCGATGAATCTCATTTTTCCGCTGTACCTTTCGGCAAGGTAACGGAAGAAACTCTCGTAAACGGCGTCGCCCGTGCCGAGAACCACAAACTGAACGTCCTCGTGCAAAAGCTCCTCTATCACGCAGGTAACGAGGTCAAGCCCCTTGTGCTTGACAAGTCTCGAAATCATCGAAATTACCGGCGCGTAGTCCTTTACCGGAAGCCCGAGCATTTCCTGCAAACCTTTTTTATTCTCAGCCTTTTTCGCCGGCGAAGTTTTCGTGTAGTTCGCAAAAATCTTTCCGTCCGTCTTCGGGTTGTAATAATCCTCGTCTATACCGTTTAAAATACCCGAAAGTTTGAACGCGTTTCTGTTCGTAACGCTTTCGAGCCCGTGCGCGAAATAAGCATCGAGTATCTCTCTCGCATACGTAGGCGAAACGGTAGTCACCCTGTCGGACACTTCCATCGCGCCCTTCATAAGGTTAAGGCAGCCGTCGAACTCGAGCATGTTTTTAGTGTAATCGGGCAACCCGAACAAATCCCCGAGGCATTCTTCGCCGTATTTACCCTGATATTCTATATTGTGAATAGTAAACACCGCGCGAATATCTTTATATTTGTATTTTCCGTAAAACAAAGTTTTCAGATAAATCGGAGCGAGCGCCGTCTGCCAGTCATTGCAGTGCAGAATATGCGGATAAAAATCGATTAGCGGCATTATTTCGAGACAAGCCTTGGAGAAGAATGCAAACCTCTCGCCGTCGTCGTACTCGCCGTAAAGCTTATCTCGTTTAAAGTAATACTCGTTGTCGATAAAATAATACAGCACCCCCTCGGAAAAATACGAGAATACTCCGCAGTACTGATTTCTCCAACCGAGCGGAACGTTTATATTTCCTATAAATCTGAACTGACGACGAAGTTTCTCGTCCGTAGTCTTGTACAGCGGAAGAACGACGCGCACGTCATACTCGCCCGTTTTCTGCAAAGCTTTCGGCAGCGAACCGGCGACGTCCGCAAGTCCGCCCGTTCCGACGAACGGATTACATTCCGAAGCAACGTACATCACACTCTTTTTCACGGTTACATTTTCAATCATATCCGACCTCCGTTGAAATGTGTCAAAATCCGCCGTTTATATGCGATAAAGGCGGCTTTTTAGTTTTTAAAGTATAGAATTCTTGCGAATATAGAACGGGTTAACGTCGCACCCGGAAAGAGTTCTGCCGTCCGTAATCACCACGTTCTTATCCGTAATAATGCAGTTCAGGTAAGATTTTTCCAAAACCACGGTATCCTGCATAAGAATGGAATTTTTTATAACCGCGCCTCTGCCGACCTTTACTCCGCGGAAGAGAATGCTGTTTTCCACCTCTCCCTCTATAACGCAGCCGTCCGCAATGAGCGAATTTTTAGCCACCGCGCCCGCGCCGTACTTTGTGGGCGCCGAGTCTCTTATTTTTGTAAACACGTTGTTGTTCTGAAAAATCTCCTTCATTTTATCAGGGCAAAGGAGTTCCAGGCTCTTGTCGTAATAGCTCTTAAGCGAAGTTATCTTCGCCATATACCCCTTATGCTCATGCCCGTAAATTTTAAGCGACTTTACATTTTCGGCAAGCATTTCCGAAGAGAAATGATGCTTGTTATGAGAAATCGCGTCGTTAATCATAGAGATTAAAAGGTTCCTTTTCAGCACGAAAATGTTTGCGAAAAGTTTCACCTTTCCGTCCGCTTTCGGGCTGAACGAAATCGAAGTAACCCGTTCGTCTTCGTTTGTACCGAGAACGATATTCACCGAAGAAGTCATCTCTTTCGCGTCGCATTCGCTGTAAACGAGGGTTACGTCCGCATTTCTCTTTATGTGTTGCCTTACAATCTGTTCGTAGTCTATATTGCAAACGAGGTCGCAATCGGTCATAACCACGTACTCCTCGGTGGAGCGGTTAATAAAACCGATAATGTTCTTTAACGCTTCGAGCCTCGTATTATACAGAGAGGAACTCTCCTGCACTCCGAACGGAGGCAAAATGTGAAGCCCTCCGTGACGCCTTGCAAGGTCCCAATCCTTACCGCTGCCGATATGGTCCATAAGCGATTGATAGTTGCTTTTAGTAATTACCCCTACTTTGGTTATTTCGGAATTAACCATATTCGAAAGAGCAAAGTCCACAAGACGGTATCTTCCGCAAAACGGAATAGAACCGAGCGTTCTGTAAGCCGTAAGTTCGGGTATGTCGTTATCGTGAATGTTGGAAAATATAATTCCCATCGTATTGCTCATAATTCTATCCCTCCTTTACTGCTCGTTCGCGTCGAGTATTTCTCCCGCCGCAACGCTCGCCCCGTCGGCAACTTTGTACTCTCTGCCTATAACGGCTATTTCCGAACTGTCGGAAACGTCGCCTCCGACCGAAGCGTTCTCGCCCACAACGGCGTTTTCGTCTATAATCGAATGCTTGACCGCAGCGCCGCTTTTGATTACCGCGCCGCTCATAAGTATGCTGTCTTTAACGACCGCGCCTTTCTCTACTATTACCGAAGAAGAAAGAATGGAATTTTCCACCACGCCCTCTATATCGCACCCGAGCGAAACTATGCTGTTTAAAATAACGGCGTCCTTACCCGCGTAGTGCGGCGGAGCGATAGGGTTCCTCGAATGGATACGCCAATTCACGTCCGAAAGGTCGAGCGTCGGCTTATCCCCGAGCAAATCCATATTCGCTTCGAACAGCGAATTAATCGTTCCCACGTCTTTCCAGTACCCTTCGAATGTATATGCAAACATCTTCTCTCCGGCTTTAAGCATCGCGGGCAGAACGTTCTTTCCGAAGTCGTTCGCGCTCCCTTTCGTCTTGTCGTCTTCTTCGAGGTACTCATACAGCTTCTCCGCGGTAAAAATGTAAATGCCCATCGAAGCGAGATTGCTCTTCGGTTTCTTCGGCTTTTCCTCGAATTCGTTTATCCGTCCGCTTTCATCCGTGTTGACTATGCCGAAACGCGAAGCTTCTTCCATAGGAACTTTAATCGCCGCGATTGTGCAATCGGCTTCGTTCTCCTTGTGGAATTCGAGCATTTTCGAGTAATCCATTTTGTAAATATGGTCGCCCGAGAGAATAAGCACGTACTTCGGCTGATACGTCTTTATAAAGTACAGGTTCTGATAAATGGCGTTTGCAGTGCCCTTATACCAGTCCGACCTGTTTTTCGCCTGATACGGCGAAAGAATATGAACCCCTCCGAAAGACCTGTCGAGGTCCCACGGCTGACCGTTGCCGATATATTCGTTTAAAACCAGCGGCTGATACTGCGTGAGCACACCGACCGTGTCTATGCCGGAGTTCACGCAATTCGAAAGCGGAAAATCTATTATTCTGTACTTTCCGCCGAACGTAACCGCGGGCTTCGCGATTTTCGTAGTAAGCGCGTACAATCTGCTGCCCTGCCCTCCGGCAAGAAGCATTGCCACGCATTCCTTTTTCTTATACATTTTTCCCTCCCGTACAAGCGACCGAATAAGTTACTTATACAATAATTTTCAAAAAGTTATATGCAGCCGACTTTTGTTTAACACGGCTTATTTCGCCCGAAAACCTTGCCTGTAAACCGCGCCGTCTTTTAAAATGCCGCCTTTTTCGCGCATTATCTATCAATTTTTATATTTAACCGAACGGTCACTGCTCCGCCTTTTGCAGGTACAGCGCGGAAAACTTATTCAGGTCTACGCAAATAGAATGCGTCTTTCCGTGCGAACCCTTTTTAACGGTATTGTACACGCGCTTTGCGTTTTTACCCTCTCCGCCGAAGCGCGTCAAATCCGTATTGAGTATAACCTTGTATTTACCCTCGTCCACTCCGATGCGGTACCCGTTGCGAGCTATGCCGGAGAAGTTTATAATCACGGTTATAACGTTTCCGTTCCCGTCTTTTCTGCTGTAAGCGATTACGTTGTTATCTCTGTCGTCCGAAACTATCCACTCGAAGCCGTCCCAATCGGAGTCGTTCTTATACAGCGCGGGCGAGTTTTTGTAGATAAGGTTTATTTCCTTAAAGAAGTCTTTAAGCTGCCTGTGTTTTTCGTACCCGAGCATAAAGAATTCAAGCTGAGAGCCGAAATCCCACTCTTTGAACTGTCCGAATTCGCAACCCATAAAAATAAGTTTTTTGCCGGGATGCGACATCATATACGCCATAAACGCCCTTACGTTCGCGAATTTATCGTCGTACGAACAAGGCATTTTATCTATAAGCGAGCGTTTCCCGTAAACCACTTCGTCGTGAGAAACAGGCAGAATGAAGTTTTCCGAAAACGCATACATCATCGGGAAAGTGAGCTTATTATGCTCGTACTTTCTGAAATACGCGTCCGTCTGCATATAGGTAAGGGTGTCGTTCATCCACCCCATATTCCATTTGAAATTAAAGCCGAGTCCGCCCACTTCCTGCGGCTTGGTAACCATCGGCCAGGCAGTGGATTCTTCCGCCGCCATAATCGCATGCGGAAATCTCTCGAAAACCGCCGCGTTAAGCTTCTTTAAAAAAGCGATCGCCTCGAGGTTTTTATTCGTGCCGTACTGATTTGGCAGCCACTCGCCCGGCTTCTTGTCGTAGTCGAGATACAACATCGAAGCTACGGCGTCCACCCTCAGCCCGTCGATATGATATTTATCGAAAAGGAACACCGCGTTTGAAATCAAAAAGCTCTGAACTTCCGTCCTTCCGTAATCGAAGCGGCGTGTGCCCCATTGTCTGTGTTCTATTCTGTCCCAGGATTTATTCTCGTAGAGAGGCTGACCGTCGAACTCGATAAGTCCGTGTTCGTCCTTCGGAAAATGCGCGGGAACCCAGTCCATAATAACGCCGAGCCCGTGGCGGTGGCATTCGTTCACAAGATACATAAAATCGTGAGGGGTGCCGAAACGCGAGGTAATCGAATAATACCCCGTCACCTGATACCCCCAACTTCCGTCGAAAGGATACTCGGAAAGCGGCATAAACTCTATGTGAGTGTACCCCATTTCCTTAACGTATTTCACAAGCTCCTTAGCCATCTGACGGTACGAGTAATAACTGCCGTCCGCATTTCTCTTCCAACTGCCGGCGTGAACTTCGTAAATATTCACGGGCGAAGTATAAATATCCGTGTTTTCCCTGAGGGCGAGATACTCCCCGTCCGACCATTTAAACCCGTCCAGCGAGTAAATTTTAGAAGCCGTTCCGCTCGGCGTTTCGCTGTGAAAAGCATACGGATCGGCTTTAAAAACCGTTCCGCGCTCGCTTGTAACCGCGTATTTGTAGGTATCGTACTTCTTAAGCTTAGGAATAAACGCTTCGAAAATCCCCGTGTCGCCTATTTGCTCCATCGGGTTTTTCGTAGTATTCCAGAAGTTAAACGCCCCCACTACCGAAACTGCTATCGCGTTCGGCGCCCACACCCTGAACCATACTCCGGGCTTTCCGTTTTTTTCACCGAAATGCGAGCCCAAAAATTCGTAAGTATTAAAGTTTGTCCCTTGGTGAAAAAGGTATACGGGCAATTCGTATTCGCTGTTCATATGCGCAAAAACACTCTCCTCTGTTCCTTTTGTACGGCGCGACCGTGAATTGCAAAGTTTTTGATAATTATTCACATTTAACCGCGCTTCGAAAAGCAAATTCGTGGATTTGAACTGCTTCAATATATATTTTACTACAGAACTTGTTTTTTTTCAATATCTTACCGCGATTTTATTTGTGTTTTTTTGGTAAATTTTTAAGATTTTTGCTAAAAATCCCCGCAATTTTGTTGTTTTTTAACATCTGTTTTAACAATAGGCGAAAATCGGCATAAAAAAGAGGGAGAATTCATCAAAAGCGCAGTTTCCATAGGGAATTATTAAAATTAAATTTTAGAATTGCGCTTTCAAACGATAAAAGGCTCACGGAGAAAATTTCCGCGAGCCTTTTGTTGTAAAAAAATGCGTGATAGGAATTGAAGATATTTGTTCTTTACTTATTTTTAATAATTTTTTAGTCAAATAAATCATCTTAAAAAGGAGGAAAAAAATGAAACTTAAAAAACTTTTAATCGTTATGGCTGTAACAGCCCTTGCTGTCGGCTTTTCGCTAAGCGCGTTAGCCACTGTTAATGCTTTAGCCGCAATAGTTCGGGACGAACTCGACGAAACGACAATGGCAACGCTCG
>JALEKY010000069.1 GCA_022768945.1 Christensenellaceae bacterium
TATGTTAAAAAATCTCATTTTGCCCGAAAACGGAAAGCTGAAAAGCTGGTCTCACGGTGAATATGTTAAAAAGTAACAGCAATTCGCATAAAAACCGCAATAATTACATCTGTTTTTTAAAAACCGTTGCGCGGAAAAAAAATTGATAGACAGATAAAATATTTTTTTATTTTAATAAAAAAATATTTTAATATGACACATATCTGTCATATTATATATGTTAATATCTTGTTGTAAGTAAAAACAAGAGAGGTGAAACAACTAAGCCGTATACGTACGGAGAGCTGCTTTCCGAGGGCGACGAGGTCGCGCTTAAAAGAAAGAAAAAAGATTACGACGAGTTTTACGTGGAAGTTTTGACTTCGGATAACAAATTCGTGGGAGAGCTTGACGACGCGTATAACGAAATAATAGCGAGGCTTATGGATGCCGGGAAGAAAATTACCGCAAAAGTAAGGTATTTGCTGCGCACCGAAGAGTATAACGTGATGTCTCTCGACGTATTTCTTAAAGAATTCTGAAGTTTGTCGCAAACGGAATGAAATACTCTCGTTTGCTTTGAAAAGCGCGGTTGCTTTCCCTCCTTCGAGCAAAAACAAGATTATTCTCGCATATTATCGCAGATAATTTACAAATTTTCGTTTATATGTTACAATATAATAACAGATGGAACTATTCAAAAGATTTTTAAAGAGAAAAAATAAAAAGAAAATAGGTCTTGCCCTCGGCGGGGGCGGAGCGAAAGGCGCGGTTCATCTCGGCGCTTTGCGCGCGTTCGAAGAGGAAAATATTCGCTTCGATATGATTGCGGGCACGAGCATAGGCAGCATTGTAGGCGCGCTGTACGCAAAAGGCTTTTCGTTCAGAGAAATAGAACAGGTTCTTTCGGGTTGCGGGCTTGATGATGTTAAAAGGCTTGTTATAGCAAGGCTCGGCGGCTCGAATATAGACGAAATAATAGAAAAAGCCACCGGTAAAATGGATTTTTCAGACTTAAACATTCCGTTTTGCGCGGTTACCGTAGATATGGAAAACGGCGAAGAAGCCGATATCAAAGAGGGTAATCTGATTACTGCGGTTGGGGCGAGCTGCGCCATTCCTCCGTTTTTCAAGCCGGTCACAATAGACGGGAAAAAGTTCGTAGACGGATCGTATAGGAATATTGTTCCGTGCGACGTAGTTAAAAATATGGGCGCGGATTTTGTGGTCGGTATCGATTTGTCCGGAAACAGAACGTCGAACGCGATAAGCAAAAAACCGCTTGACGACAAGTATCCCGGCAACGGCGTTCCGTTTTGCAATCCGAGCGAGAAAGGATACCTCGCCTGCGATTATATGATATGCCCCGATCTTAACGATTTTTCCGCGACGAGTTTCGGGGAAATCGGCAGAATGTTCGACCTCGGATACTTTGCGGCGAAAAACGCCATGCAGGAAATAAAAACAAAACTCAAATCAAAGGGATTTAAACTTTAAACGCCGATAATCGGTTTAAAAACGAATTACCCGCCTTTTTCGCATAAAAACGAGGCTAAAGCAGGAGAAACAAACAAGATGCTTTCACTTAAAGGAATAACTAAAATATACGTTACGCCCGACGAAAACCTCACCGCGCTCGACGACGTAAATCTCGATTTCGGCAAAAGCGAATTCGTTTCGATTTTAGGTCCTTCGGGCTGCGGAAAAACCACACTGCTCAATATTATAGGCGGGCTTGATAAATACACCTCCGGTTCGATAGAGATAAACGGCGTTTCGACCGAGTGGTTTACCGACAGAGATTGGGATTCTTACAGAAACCATTCCGTGGGGTTTATTTTTCAAAGTTACAATCTCATACCGCATCTTAACGTTCTCGACAACGTCGAACTTGCCCTTACGCTTATAGGCGAGAAAAAAGAGGAGCGCAAGGCGCGCGCGCTGAAAGCCCTGGAAGAAGTGGGGCTAAGAAACAAAGCGTTCAAAAAGCCAAACCAGCTTTCGGGCGGTCAGATGCAGAGGGTTGCCATTGCAAGGGCGCTTGTGAATAATCCCGAAATCATTCTTGCGGACGAGCCTACCGGCGCGCTCGACAGCGAAACGAGCGTTCAGGTTATGGACGCTTTAAAGAAAATTTCCAAAACCCGCCTCGTTATAATGGTTACTCACAATGCCGAGCTTGCCAGACAGTACAGCACGAGGATAGTAAAGCTTTTCGACGGGAAAGTTGTCGGGGATACCAATCCGCCGATATTAAACGGGAAACAAAACGACAACGGTTCGAGCCGGGAGAAAAACAATATAGGAAAAGCCGAAGAAAAGAGCGGAGACGCCGAAAACTTCGCGCTACGCTATAGCGGCGGGGTGCTTTCGGATAATCGCGCGCCCGTAGACGGAAAAGAGCTGTCGGGTTGCAACAAGTGTTTCGTGCAGAGAGTCGCGGGCGAAAAAATCGCGGTGCTGACAAACAGCAAGGGCAAGATCGTAACCGTTCTTTCGACTGATATAAAAAGAGCGTTTAAAGGGCGTTTATATGAGAAAAAGGCGCTTTCCGCAGCTGAAAGCGCGGATGCGGAGAACCTTCTTTTAAGCAAAAAAAATAAAAAAGAAAAAAAGAACGAAGCGGCTGAAAAATACAGAAAGAAGCCGTCTATGAGCTTCGGCGCGGCAATAGCGCACAGCTTCAAAAACCTCGCCACAAAAAAATTCAGGACGATTCTCACGACGATTGCGGGCAGTATAGGAATACTCGGCATAGGACTCGTACTCTCGCTGTACAGCGGACTTAACGGGTTTATCGCGCGGCAGGAAGCTTCGCTTGCGAGTTACCCGATACAGATTAACGAGGGTTCCGTTCAGGATACGGAAGCCGTGATAAGTACGATAGTTTCCGCGCTCGACGGGCTTGACGGCAAGTATGAAAAGGACACCGTGTACATATACAAGGTTGTTCGTCAGCTTATAAAGAATCAGACGAACGTGAACATTTTCGACGCCGCAATGCTCTCGGATATAAAGAGCGTGGATTCTTCGTTGTACTACGATTTATACGAAAACTACAACATCAACTTCAACGTAGTGAAGGACATTCCGTCAAGTACGAAAATTTTGGGGATTTCGACGATTTCGGACTATTATTTCGCGATAAATACGACGAGCGCGCTCGGTTGGGCGCAGTTGCCGTCAGAGGAGCTTGTTAACGAGCAATACGAGCTTATCGCGGGCAAATTTCCCGAGAACGCGAACGAAATAGTTCTCGTTCTCGACGCGAAAAACCAGATAAGCGATCTTAACCTGTTCTTTAACGGGCTCGATATGGAAAGCGTTTCGCTTAACTACAAGGACGCTTCCGAAGAAACCGTTACTAAAAAGGTTACCGATTTTATAGGTATGGAATACAGGCTTGTGGAAAACGACTATTACTATAACCCTACCACAAGCAAAAAAAGAGAAACGACAAAGCCGAAAGGTCCGCTTGAAAACCTGAACAAGTTAATCTACGAAGCCGCCGGCAGCGGATATTCTTTGACTTTCTTCGAGGGCGACGGCATCGACTCCAACAACGATTACGATTATTCGAAAATGGCTTTGAATAGCGAAGTGCTTACGATAAGCGGCGTAATTAAACTGAAAGAAGACGTTCCGGTAGGAATTCTCGGAGCGAAAGCTATCGGCTACACGAAAGCGCTTACCCGAAAAGTAATAGATAACGCGGCAAAATCTTCGCTCGTCAATAAATATCTCGAAAGCGTGGGCGGCGTCGATAATGCCGACAAAAAAGTTCTTAGGGGATACGGATATGCCGAGCTCCCCGCGAGCATAGATATTTACTGCAGAGATTTCGACAGCAAATCCATGGTGAAAACCAAGCTTACGGAACTGAGCAATCAGAGAAAGGCGGACGGGAAATCGCAGATAGTTTATTCTGATATGATGAGCGCGGTCCTCGGCATCGTTGAGCAGTTTATAAACATTATAACCATAGTTTTGCTTTCGCTTACGGCGGTTTCGCTTGTGGTTTCCGCGTTAATGGTAGGTATAATAACTTACGTTTCGGTTCTTGAAAGAACGCGGGAAATAGGAGTTTTAAGGGCGCTCGGCGCAAGGAAAACGGACGTTTCCGGCATATTTAACGTGGAAACGATTTTGGTGGGTTTAGCCTCGGGCGTACTCGGCGTTATTCTCGCGCTCGTCGGCTCGATACCCCTCGGTTCGCTGCTTACAAAGTATACGGGCATTTCGGGACTTGTAGGACTTCCTTGGTATTTCGCCCTCGCGCTGATAGCGTTGAGCGTTGCGCTTAATTTCCTGTCCGGGCTGATTCCCGCAAGCATGGCAAAAAGAAAGGATCCCGTAAAAGCTTTGAGAAGCGAATAAATCCATTCGATAAAAAAGAAAACCCGACTTTTCGGTGAAGCGTGCTTCGCGTTAAGTCGGGTTTTTCGCTTGTTTGAGGGAACGGGCGACCGATTGCCGCTCCCGCTTGTTTTAGATTTGCGCTCGTGGCGATAGAGGGGCAGAACGCGCTCGTCCGCGTTCTTCGTCTTGTTCTTATTGCGCTTTGAAAGATAACCGTATGGCGAGCGTCGCTATTGTAATGGTCGGAAGTTGACCTGCGTGCAGGGGCGAGCATTGCTCTTCCGTAACTAATTCTGAACTGATTTTGCAACGTTAAAAAACAAAAAGCCGTCTTTTTCACACAAAAACGCGTTCTTTCAGACAAAAACGATATTACGGCACGAGAACTTTGCAACCGCATTTCTCGGCTTCTTCGAGATACTCTTTCGGGGGGAGAGTGTCGGTTATAAGATAATCTATATCCGCAAGCGTGCCCGTTTTTGCCATATACGTTTTGCCGAATTTGGAGCTGTCCGCCATAAGCACACGTACTGCCGAATTTTTTATCATCGTCTGTTTTACTTTCGCCTGTTCGAGGCTTGCTTCCGTCATTCCGTTCGCGCTGTCGAGCCCGTTGCAGGACATAAACGCGACGTCCGCGTGAATGCCCGAGCAATACTCTATCGTGTCCGCGCCGAGAATTGAGTTGGATTGGCTTTGTATCATTCCGCAGGCTACGTAAATTCTCGCATTGGTTTTTTCTGAGAGGAGCAGCGCGTTTTTAAGTCCGTTCGTCACCACCGAAAGATAGTTGAAGCGGGAAAGCAGCGGGATAATCTTCCCGACGGTGGAAGAAGAATCCACGTACATCGAGCAGTTGTTTTTTACGAAGCGTATAGCCACGGATGCTATTTCCTTTTTCTCGGGGACGTTTTCCTGCTCTCTTAAAAGAATGCTCGATTCGTCCGACGAGCCGCCCGTTATTATCGCTCCCCCGTGAGAGCGCCTTACAAGCCCCGTTTTTTCCATCGCGTTCAGATCCCGCCTTATCGTGGCGGGGCTTACGAACAGTTCCTTCGCAAGCTCGTTTACCGATACCGATTTTCTCTCTTTTATTATCGCAAAAATTTCGTTCTGTCTTTCTATCGCGAACATTTTTTATACCTCGTGCTCGTTTGTTTTCGTTTGTGATTGAATTATATCATAAAAAAATCTTTTTTGCAAGTTATTTGTCAACCGTATACAAAACGAAAATAGTGTGTTATACTATATATAAACATAGAAAAACGAGAGGAAATTTCGTAATGGACACAAACGAACAGAAACGAAAAAATCTTATAAAAGCACTTAATTCTTCTACCAAGGAAGAAAGACTTGCCTCTTTAAAGGAACTTATCGCTTTCGAGGACGCAAACGGGCTTCAGCCGGCAAGAAGAGAGAACGACTCGAACAATCACATTCACACTATATATTCTTTCTCTCCGTATTCGCCTGCGGCTGCGGCTTATATGGCGTATTCGGCGGGGCTTACCTCGTGCGGAATAATGGATCACGACAGCTTGTCCGGTTCCAAGGAATTTGCGGAGGCGTGCAAAATGCTCGGCATGGGCTATACCTGCGGCGCGGAAGTCAGGGCGAAGTTCAATCGTCGTCATTGGGGTAAAATAAATCACCCCGATCAGGAAGACTGCATTTACATGTCGGCGCACGGCGTTCCCGCGCAAAACGTGGACGCGTTCAACGCATACCTCGCCGGCTTCAGAGCGAAAAGAGAATTGAGAGACAAAAAGATGGTCGAGCTCATCAACGAGAAGTTCGCTAAGTTCGGAATTTCGATAGATTTTCAAAAGGACGTTTACGAACGTTCGATGGCGGCGGAAGGCGGCTCGATAACCGAACGCCACCTTATGAGCGCGCTCGCCGGCAAGCTCGAAGACCGCTTCGGCAGAACGGAAGCCCTGATTGAGTTTTTGGAAAAAGACCTTTCGCTTTCGGTCGGGGCTAAACAGAAAGGATACCTTACAGATAGCGAAAACCCGAATTTCATTTACGATCTTCTCGGCGTTTTAAAAGCGGATACGAAGTTCTTCTACATCGACGCGGACGAGGAAATGCCGGACGTGGTCGATTTCGTAAACACCGCGGTTAAATACGGCGCGATACCCGCTTACGCGTACCTCGGAGACGTGGGCGACAGCGTTACGGGCGACAAACGCGCGCAGAAATTCGAAGACGATTTTCTGGACGAGCTTATCGAAGAGGTTAAATCCGTCGGCATCAAGGCGATTGCCTATATGCCCACGAGAAATACCGAGGCGCAGCTCGACAGATTGAGAGAGCTCTGCAAAAAACACGGATTTTTCGAAATAAGCGGAGAGGACATCAATTCCCCCCGTCAGAAGTTCGAATGTAAGGCTCTCGCTAATCCGAGATATGCTAACCTCATCGACAGTACCTGGGCGCTTATCGGGCACGAAAGAGCTTCGGAAAAGGGTGTGGAATTCGGTATGTTTGCCGAAAAAGCCGAAAAAGAATATCCCGATCTCAACGAGAGAATTCTCGCTTTCGAAAAAATCGGCAGAGAATCGGTAAAATAAAAAATTAAAAAACCGGGCGAATACGGATAAAAACAGTTGCCGCTACGGAGAAATTAAAAATATATAGGAGATAAAAAATGAGCGTTATAGATTTAAAAGGTAAAGTTGCAATAGTTACGGGCGCAAGCCAGGGGCTCGGAGAAGCTCTTGCCAAAAGACTCGACAAAGAGGGCTGCAAAGTCGCGGTGTGCGACATCAACATAGAGGGCGCTTCCAAAGTCGCTTCCCAACTCAAAGAGGGTATGGCTTTGCAGGTAGACGTTACCAAATACGAAACCTGCGTGGCTGCCGCTCAGGCGGTTGTGGAAAAGTGGGGAACCGTCGATATTCTCGTAGCGAACGCGGCTATCGTTAAGAGCGGAGATATTTACAACCTCACGCCCGAAGCTTTCAAACTCGTTACGGACGTAAACCTCAACGGATATTTCAACACCGTAAAAGCGGTTGCTCCGATAATGCTTAAAAACAAGAAAGGTTCTATTATTCAGATTAACTCCAAATCCGGCAAAAAGGGTTCTTACAAGAACGGCGCGTACGCTTCGAGCAAGTTCGGCGGAGTAGGTCTTACTCAGAGCCTTGCTCTCGAGTTCGCGGAAGAAGGCGTAAGAGTAAACAGCATTTGCCCGGGCAACCTTCTCAACTCGCCTTTGTGGGTAAACAGCCTGTTTAAACAGTATGCGGCAAACCAGAATACCACCGAGGAAAAGATTCGCGAAAAGTACATAAATCAGGTTCCGATGAAGCGTTCCTGCGAGTTCGAGGACATCGAAAACGTACTCGTATTCCTCGCTTCGGATATGTCGTCCTATATGACCGGACAGGCTATCAACGTAACCGGCGGACAGCAGATGGTATAATTTAAAAGAGAAAAACAACGTTGCGGCGCGGAGGAAAACGCGCCGCGCAAAAATAAACACAAGGAAACATTTTTATGAAGAGAGTTCTTGCATTCGACTTCGGCGCGTCCAACGGAAGGGCGCTTATCGGAGAAAAGACGGACGGTAAAATCGTTTATACCGAAGTTCATCGTTTTTCCAACGATCCTGTCTCTTTGAACGGTAAATTGTATTGGGATTTTTTAAGGCTTTTCCACGAGATAAAGACGGGAATAGTCAAGGCTAAACAGGCGGGCGGTTTCGACTCGATAGGTATAGATACGTGGGGCGTGGATTACGGCTTCATCGATAAAAAGGGCGACCTTATCAATACTCCTTATCACTATCGCGATCTCCGCACGGAGGGCGCAATGGAAAAAGTTTTCCCGCTGTTCGGCGGAAAGGAAAACCTTTATAAGCGCACGGGCACGCAGTTTATGCGCTTCAATACGCTTTTCCAGCTTTACGTTTCGTTGACCGAGGACAGGGAGGCTTACGACAGAGCCGAAACGATGCTGTTTATCCCCGATCTTATGGCGTATATGCTCACCGGCGCGAAAGTCGCGGAGTATACAATCGCTTCCACTTCTCAGATGCTTAACCCCGTTACGGGCGATTGGGATTACGAGGCTGTGGAAAAAATAGGTTTCGATACGAAAAAACTTCCGAAAATCGTTCCGAGCGGATACGTTTACGGAAACGTTAAAAAAGATATTTGCGAAGAGCTCGGCATAGACTCCGTTCCGGTAATAGCGGTCTGCACGCACGACACCGGTTCTGCCGTAGCAGCCGTTCCCGCGGATATGGAGAACACCTGCTATATTTCCTGCGGAACCTGGTCGCTTATGGGCGTGGAACTCGAAAAGCCCGTGCTTACAGACGAAAGCTACACCGAAAACTTTACCAACGAGGGCGGTTACAATAAATCGATAAGATTTTTGAAGAACATAATGGGGCTTTGGATTATTCAGGAGTCGCGTCGTCGCTGGGAGAAAGAAGGTCATCTTTATTCGTTCGCGGAGCTTGCGGATATGGCTAAAGAGTCTAAATCCGTCTGCTATATCGACCCCGATTATCCGGCGTTCGACAATCCCGGAAACATGCCCGAGAGAATTCGCGAATACTGTCGCAAAACAGGGCAGAACGAGCCGCAGACAATCGGAGAATTCGCAAGATGTATTTACGAAAGCCTCGCGCTCAAGTATAAGTATACTCTCGAAACGATTGAAAAGCTCACCGGCAAAAAGTTCGCGGCAATCAATATAATAGGCGGCGGCTGCAAGGCTGAAATCCTCTGCAAAATGACCGCGGATATATGCGGCGTAAAGGTTATAGCGGGACCTTCCGAAGCCACGGCTCTCGGCAACATTGCGGTTCAGCTCATAGCTTTAGGCGACGTAAAGGATTTAACCGAAGCTAAAAAGTATATCGGCGCGGGCGGCGACGTCAAAGAATATATGCCTTCCGGCGAGTACGTTTCCGATTACGAAAAATTCAAGAGCATAATAAAAAAACTTTAATAGATTATAAAGCGGTAGAAACATAAAAAAAGACATGTCAGGGAAAATAACGAGATAAATTTTTACGCGGCAGGTAGCCGCAAAAGGAGTTTTTATGGATTACAAATTTATGCATCCCGCAGAACAGATCGTACTTACGATTAACAGAATTTACAGAAAACAGATGACCACCACTTCCGGCGGTAACCTTTCCATTATGGACAGCGACGGAAACATCTGGATTACGCCTTCCGGAATAGACAAGGGCGCGCTTACGCCCGCGGATATCTGTCAGGTTAAGCCGGACGGAACGGTTATAGGTAAATACAAACCGTCGGTAGAGCTTCCTTTCCACAAGCTCGTTTATAAAACGAGACCGGACGTAAAAGCGGTAGTTCACGCGCACTCGCCCTCGCTCGTAAGTTACAGTCTTATAAGAAAAATCCCCAACACGAAAATTATTCCGACTACCGAACTCGTTTGCGGTAAAGTGGGTATAGCGAAATACGAAGTTCCCGGCAGCATAGAACTCGGTGAGGCGATTGCGGCGGAAATCAAAAAGGGCTTCGACGTGGTAATTATGGAAAACCACGGCGTAGTTACCTGCGGCACCGACCTTTTCGACGCGTTCATGAAGTTCGAAACTCTCGAAAGATGCGCTACGATAGACATTACTTCCAAGCTTCTCGGTAAGGCTTATCCGCTTACCGAAGAACAAATCAGACTTGCCGAAGAAAAGGGCAAGACTATGCTCGGTGAATTTATTCCCGCGGAGATTTCTTCCAAGGAAAAGGAAATAAGAAACAAAATGTGCACGCTTATTCACAGAGCGTACGATCAGGATTTGTTCTCCAGCACGATGGGCACCTTCTCCGAAAGACTCAGCGATAACGCGTTCATCATCACCCCGTACGGCAAGGACAGAAAGCAGCTCGAACCGCAAGACCTCGTTCGCGTGGAAAACGGTTGGAGAGAGGCAGGCAAACGCCCGTCGCGTTCGGCTACGCTTCACAAGATGATTTACGAAGCTCACCCCGAATTCAACGCTGTAGTAGTGGCTCAGCCTACCAACATTCTCGCATTCGGCATTACGCGTAAGGAAATAGACAGCAGAACGATACCCGAATCCTACATAAAGATTCGCGACCTCGTAAGACTTCCCTACGGCACGAACATAACGAACCCCGAAAAGGTAGTTAGCTCGCTCAGCAACAAGCACCCCGTTATCTTAATAGAAAACGACAGCGTTATAGCGGTTGGCAGAACCCTTATCGAGGCGTTCGACGCACTCGAAGTAGTCGAATTTACCGCAAACACGCTTATTCACGGCGGTCTTCTCGGTGAAATAGTCAAGATTACAGATAAGGAAGTAGACGCCATCAACAAGGCGTTCAACATCGAACCGTAATCGGTTTTTAAACGTTCAAACATACTTCCGAAAGGGTGTGAAGATTTACAAAAGTGCCTTTTTTCAGCGAAAAAGGCGGGTATTTCTTCACTCCCCGACGGATTGAAAATACAATAAGGAGAAAAATATGACACAAGCAATTTCCGATCTTATCGATATTTCTTCCTATGCGGGAGCGAGAGTCGATTATACTCAGGGAGGCGGCGGAAACACGTCGGTAAAAGACGGCGGCGTTATGTACATAAAAGCTTCCGGTTTTAAACTGAAAGACATCAACGAAAACACCGCTTACGTTCCGATGGATTTGAATAAAATCAAGGCTTTTTACGAGAGCGTCGATTTAACCGACGGCAGGGATTACGAAGCGTTGAACAAACAGGTAACGGCAGAGGCTACGTTAAAGCAAGAGGGACTTGCCTCGCTCCGTCCGAGCGTTGAAGTAGGTTTCCATTCCGTTCTTAAAAAGTACGTTATCCACACCCATTCCATATACGCAAACCTTATAACCTGCTGTGCGACCGGCGAAGAACTCGCTGCTAAGATATTTAAAGATTCCGACTTCGGATATGTATTTTTGCCGTACGTAGATCCCGGGTTTATGCTTTCGGTCAAGATGGGCGAAGCCATAAAGGGATACGGCGAGAAGACCGGAAAATACGCCGAAGTTATTTTTATGAAGAACCACGGTCTTGTGGTGAACGGCGACGATAAACAGAGAGTAATCGCTTTGAACGAAGAGGTAAACAACGCGATAGAAAAGTACTTCGGGTTAAAGGACGAATACAGAACGGTTACTTTAAAGGAAAAGGGGGAGAACGTTTTCGTTTCCGAAACAAAAACGGTGAACGAGTTCGTAAAGACGCATACCGTCGATAAAGCGATGCTCGATAAGAATTCCCTTTATCCCGATCAGCTCGTTTACCTTAACAATCTGATGGCATTTTCGCCCGAAAAAATTCAGATTAAAAACGGAACGGTAGAATATCATACTTCCTTAAAAGAAGCGCAGACGCTCGAGGAAACTTTGTTCGCGTACGTGTTCGTTCTGAAAGTAATAGAAGAAAACGGTCTTAAGCTTTCTTTAATGAACGAAAAAGATATCGACTTCATCAATAATTGGGAAGCGGAAAAATATCGCCGCTCTCTTTCAAAATAGAAATATAAAACGAGAGGTAAATTTAATATGAAAACCAAAGCAGTTAGACTTTACGGAAAGGAAGATCTCCGTCTGGAAGAATTCGAACTTCCCGCAATCAAGGACGACGAAATTCTTGCCACTGTTGTTTCGGACAGCGTTTGCATGTCTACTTTCAAGGCTATGGAACAGGGCGCAAGCCATAAGCGCGTTCCCGAAGACGTTGCCGAAAATCCGGTCATCGTCGGTCACGAATTCTGCGGAGAAATTCTCGAAGTAGGAAAAAAATGGCAGCACAAGTTCAAACCCGGTCAGAAATATTCCATTCAGCCGGCTCTCAACTACAAAGGTTCGGCTTACGCTCCCGGGTATTCCTATAAATTCATCGGCGGCGACGCGACAAAGGTTATCATTCCTAACGAAGTTATGGAATGCGATTGCTTGCTTCCTTATGAATCCGATTGCTACTTCAAAGCTTCCCTTTCGGAACCCGTTTCCTGTATAATCGCGGGCTATCACGAAAATTATCATACCAAATACGAAAACCACACCCATATCATGGGCATTAAAGAAGGCGGCGCGGTAGCTATTCTCGCGGGCGCAGGACCTATGGGACTCGGCTGCGTTGACTACGGCATTCACTCCGACAGAAAGCCCTCGCTTATGGTTGTTACGGATATTGACGACGCAAGACTCGCAAGAGCGGCTTCGCTCCTTACCGTTGAAGACGCGGCGAAGAACGGCGTTAAGCTCGTTTACGTAAACACCGCAAAGGTTGAAAACCCCGTAGAATATATGAAATCGCTCAACGGAGGCAAGGGCTTCGACGACGTATTCGTATACGCTCCCGTTTCCTTCCTTGTAGAACAGGGCGACGCGCTCCTTGGTGACGGCGGCTGCCTCAACTTCTTTGCAGGCCCGTTGAAGAGCGACTTCTCCGCGAAGTTCAACTTCTACGACGTTCACTACGCGTTCCACAGAATAACCGGTACTTCGGGCGGCAATACGGACGATATGAGAGAAGCTCTCGCGCTCGCGGCGGCAGGCAGAATCAATCCCGCTATAATGATTTCTCACGTCGGCGGTCTTGACAGCGTTATTCCTACCGTTATGAATCTTCCCAACATCAAAGGCGCGAAGAAGCTCGTTTACACAAACATCTCCATGCCGATGACCGCTATCGAAGACTTTGCGAAACTCGGAGAAACCGATCCGTTCTTCAAAGACCTTGCTGAAATCTGCGAACGTCACAACGGCATCTGGAGCGAAGAAGCGGAGAAGTATCTTCTCAAAAACGCTAAACCCATATAATTGAAATTTTATTCCGCGGTTTGTCGCGCATCAAAGGCAAAAAAGCCGGATAATGCGCGATAAACGGGGGATTTGTCCGAAAAGATTTTGCCGTGGCGGTAAAGTAAAACGCTATAGGAAGAAGTTCGGACGTAACTAAGATAATAATACGGAGGTTAACAATATAAAATGGCAAAACCTGTATTGATGCCAAAGCAAGGTATAACCGTAGAACAATGCGTACTTACCAAATGGCACAAAAAAGTAGGCGAGCACGTATCGGTCGGGGAAATTCTTTTCAGCTACGAAACGGATAAATCTTCCTTCGATCAGGAAAGCGAAGTCGAAGGCGAAGTGCTTGCGGAGCTTTTTAACGACGGCGACGAAGTTCCCGTACTCGTTCCCGTTTGCGTAATCGGCAATAAGGGAGAAGATATTTCCGAATTTTTGGGAGGAAAAACCCAAGCCGCAAGCGAGGCGCCCGCTAAAGAAGAAGCTAAAGCAGCCGAAGCTCCCGCGGCTAAGGCGACGGTTTCTACAAACGCAAAGCCCGTTCTTATGCCCAAGCAGGGTATAACGGTAGAGCAGTGCATACTCACCAAGTGGCACAAAAAAGTAGGCGACCATATCGCTGTGGGCGAGGTTCTCTTCAGCTATGAAACAGACAAAGCCGCTTTCGATCAGGAAAGCGAAGTAGAGGGCGAAATTCTTGCCGAATTCTATAAAGACGGCGACGAAGTTCCCGTACTCGTTCCCGTTTGCGCGGTAGGAACCAAGGGCGACGACGTTTCCTGCTTTGCACCCGGCGCGACCGCTACGGCTGCCGCTACGGAAGAATCTAAATCCGCAGAAACGGCTAAAACGGAAACCGCTAAAACGGAAGGGAAGGCTGCAACTACCGAGAACGGCAGAGTGTTCGCTTCTCCGAGAGCGAAGATGCTCGCGGAAAAACTCGGCGTTGAACTCGCGGCGTGCACCGCAACCGGACCTAAGGGCAGAATAGTTGAAAAAGACGTTCGTTATGCGGCGGCAAACGGCGTTAAAACCGCTCAGGCTGCCGAAACGACCGCTACCGCACCCGCGGCAAAAGCGGCTGAAGCTCCGGCAACAGACGTTCGCGCTTACACGGAAGAGAAGATGTCCAATATGCGTAAGGTAATCGCGAAGAACATGATGAACAGTCTTTCTTCGATGGCTCAGCTTACCGAAAACATTTCCTTCGACTGCACGAATATTATAGCTCTCCGCGCGTTCATAAAGGCAAACGCGGAAAGATTGAATCTCCCGAACATCACGTTCAACGATATAATTATTTACGCCGTTTCGAGAGTAATACTTAACCACAAGGAACTCAACGCAAACCTTATCAACGGCGACACGATGAGATATTTCTCGTCCGCAAACATCGGTATTGCGGTAGATACGCCTAAGGGGCTTCTCGTTCCCGTCCTCTTCGGCGCGGATAAGATGACTTTGCCCGAAGTAGCCGTCAACGCGAAGAAGCTTGCCAAAGACGCTCAGGCGGGCACTCTTAAACCCGACCTTATGTCCGGCGGCTCGTTTACTATTTCAAACATCGGCGTGTTCGGTATCGAAAGCTTCACGCCGGTTATCAATCCCCCGCAGACGGGTATCCTCGGCGTATGCGCGCTCGAAACGAGGGTTAAACTCGGCGCGAACGGTCAGATAGTTCCCTATCAGGCTATGAATCTCTCGCTCACGTTCGACCACAGAGCGCTCGACGGCGCACCCGCTTCGAGATTCTTGAAAGAACTCAAAGAGTATCTTGAAAACTTCAGTCTGAATTTGTGCTTCTGATTTAAAAGCATATAATCGGATTAAATTTTACATAAGGATTATTCAGGAGAAAATTAATTATGGATAAATATCAGGTAATAGTACTCGGCGGCGGCCCCGGCGGATACCTCGCGGCAGAACGCGCGGGACACGCAGGTCTTAAGACCATGGTAATCGAAAAAGAGCATTTCGGCGGCGTATGCCTTAACGAAGGTTGCGTTCCTTCCAAAACCTTCCTTTACTCGGCAAAAGTTCTCGATTACGCTAACCACGCTAAAGATTTCGGCGTATCCGTAAAGGTTGAAAACGGCGTGGACCAGGCGTTTGTCGTCGAAAGAAAGAACGGCGTTGTAAAAACTCTCGTTTCGGGTGTAAAGGCTTCTATTAAGAAAGCAGGCGTTACGATGGTTGAAGCAGAGGGTAAAATCGTCGGTAAGGGCGAGGGCGGCATTATCGTAGAAGCCAAAGGCACGCAGTATCTTGCGGAAAAACTTATAATCGCCACCGGCTCGATGCCCGTAGTTCCTCCGATTACCGGTCTTCGCGAAAATCTCGCGGCAGGCTACGTAATGACCAATAAAGAAATACTTGACCTTAAAGAAATCCCCGGCACGCTTGCCGTTATCGGCGGCGGCGTTATCGGTCTTGAAATGGCTTCGTATTTCTCGTCCGTAGGCAGCAAGGTAGTCGTCATCGAAATGATGAACAAAATCGCAGGCCCTACCGACGCGGAAATTTCCGGCTTGCTTCAGAAAGCTCTCGAAAAGAAGGGCGTTGAATTCCGCCTCGGCGCGAAAGTTACTGCTGTGGAAGCGGACGGCGTCGTATTCGAAAAAGACGGCAAAACCGAAAAAGTCAAGGCGGACAAAGTTCTTTGCTCCATCGGCAGACGCGCGGTCACGCAGGGCTTCGGTCTTGAAAACATCGGCGTTAATCTGGAGCGCGGCGCAATCGTCACCGACGACAAGATGATGACGAACGTTGCGAACGTGTACGCGGTAGGCGACGTAAACGGCAAAATAATGCTCGCGCACACCGCTTACAGAGAAGCCGAAGTTGCAGTCAACAACATTTTAGGCAAAAAAGACCATATGCGTTATAACGTAATTCCGTCCGTAGTTTACACTACGCCGGAAATCGGTTCGGTAGGCGAAACCGAAGAAAGCGCGAAGGCAAAAGGCCTTTCCGTCAAAACTCTTAAGCTCTCGCTTATGTATTCGGGCAGATACGTTGCCGAAAACACCGACCTTTCGGGTATCTGCAAACTTATCGTAAATACCAAGACTAACACGCTTATCGGCGCGCACATCATAGGTTCTTACGCAAGCGAATATATCGTTGCGGTATCCGCTCTTATCGATCTCGAAGTCGATATAGAAGTTATAAAGAAACTCGTATTCCCGCACCCGACCGTTTGCGAAATCATTCGCGAAACCATCTGGAGCGAATAAAAAAATGCGATTCCCGCGAGAAATACGGGATTAAACTTCTTTGCAATCGAATTTTGCAAAAGAAGTTCCGAGCGGCAATGCCGCCACTAAACAATAAAAAAATCAAGGAGATTATATAAAATGCCTAAGAGTCAATTCATCGATCCGAATTTTATAAGAAAAAGCGGAACGATACATTTTGAAGACATACCGGTAAACCAATACAATAAAACGATTGCCGACGAGAAGAAGAACTTCAAGAAAGGCGAACTCGTTACCATGTTCGAAGACATCGCAACCCTTCGCGAATTCGAAAGCATGATTTACTCCATAAAGGTACAGGGCGAATACAACGGATTTAAGCATTCTTATCCCGGTCCCGCTCACCTTTCCATGGGACAGGAAGCGGCTGCCGTAGGACAGGCTTTCATTCTCGATAAAAACGATATTACGTTCGGTTCTCACCGTAGCCACAGCGAAGTTCTTGCACGCGGTCTTTCTTCCATTCACAAGCTCTCGGACGACGAACTTATGAAGATAATGGAAGAATTCGAAGGCGGAGAAGTACTCCGCGCGGTCGAAACCGGCAACAAGACCGGCAACGTTAAAGACCTCGCTACCGACTTCCTTCTCTACGGCGCTCTCGCGGAAATCTTTGCGAGAAGAACGGGCTTCCACAGAGGTATGGGCGGCTCGATGCACGTATTCTTCCTTCCGTTCGGCATTTACCCGAACAACGCGCTCGTAGGCGGCAGCGCACCTATCGCGATGGGCGCGGCTCTTTACAAAAAGTGCAACGATAAACCGGGCATCGTTATTTCCAACGTAGGCGACGGCGCTATGGGTTGCGGCGTTGTTTACGAATCCATGAACTTTGCGGCTATGGATCAGCTCAATCAGCTTTGGGAGAAGAAGGGCGGACTTCCGATTTTATTCAACTTCTTCAACAACGGTTACGGCATGGGCGGTCAGACTCGCGGCGAAACTATGGCTTACGATTTCCTCGCTCGTATGGGCGCGGGCGTTGCTCCTTCTCAGCTCCATGCGGAAAGAGTAGACGGCTTCAATCCTCTCGCGGTAATCGACGCGATGAAGAGAAAGAAGGAAATCCTTTTGAAGGGCGAAGGTCCTTGTCTCCTCGACGTTGTTACCTATCGTTTCGGCGGTCACTCGCCTTCGGACAGCATGTCCTACAGAACGAAGGAAGAGGTCGAAGCTTGGCAGCAGGTTGATCCGCTCATCACGTTCAGAAAAGGTCTTGTCGACGCAAAAGTCGAAAAAGACGCTAAATTCGAAGATATTCTTTCCGACGTTAAGGCAAGACTCTTCAAAATCTGCAAAATGGCTGCGGACCCCGAACTCTCGCCCTATCATGACTTCAAGAAAGATCCTTACTACGTCGAAAATCTTATGTTCTCGAACGGCAGCGTAGAATCTATGGATCCCGCTCGCAAGCCCGACGTTAAGATGCCTATGGCGGAGAACCCGCGCGTTCAGCAGATCGCCGGCAAGAGCCGTTTCGCTTTCGATAAGGACGGCAAGCCCGTTTCCAAGATCAAGGCTTACAACATCAGAGACGGTATTTTCGAAGCTATTATCGACAGATATTATAAAGACGCTACGCTTATTTCCTACGGCGAAGACGTTCGCGACTGGGGCGGCGCGTTTGCGGTTTACAGAGGACTTACCGAAGCTCTTCCGTATCACAGATTGTTCAACTCGCCTATTTCCGAAGCGGCTATCGTTTCTTCCGCGGTTGGCTACGGCCTTTGCGGCGGCAGAGCTATAGTAGAGCTTATGTACGCAGACTTTATGGGCAGAGCGGGCGACGAAATCTTCAACCAGCTCGCTAAATGGCAGGCAATGTCTTCAGGCATCTTAAAGATGCCCGTTACACTCCGCGTTTCCGTCGGCAGCAAGTACGGCGCTCAGCACTCTCAGGACTGGGTAGCGTTCCCCGCGCACGTTCCCGGACTTAAAGTGGTATTCCCGGTAACTCCTTACGACGCTAAGGGACTTATGAACTCCGCTCTTAACGGAACGGATCCCGTCGTATTCTTCGAAAGCCAGAGAATTTACGACAAGGGCGAAGAATTCCATGAAGGCGGCGTTCCCGAAGGATACTATGAAATTCCTATCGGTGAACCCGATATCAAACGTAAGGGTAGCGATATTACCATTCTTACCATCGGCGCAACTCTTTACAGAGCTTTGGACGCTGCTAAGACGCTTTCCGAGAAGTACGGCGTTGAAGCCGAAGTTATCGACGCTCGTTCCATCGTTCCGTTCAACTACGAAAAGGTTGTCGAATCCGTCAAGAAGACCGGCAAGATTTTGCTCGCTTCGGACGCTTGCGCTCGTGGCAGCATCCTGAACGATATGGCTGAAAAGATTTCCGAACTCTGCTTCGATTATCTCGACGCTCCCGTTGTGGTTGTCGGTGCAAGAAACTGGATTACTCCTCCGTATGAATTCGACGGCGAATTCTTCCCGCAGGCAAGCTGGATCCTCGACAATATCAACGACAAGATTATGAAACTTGACGGATACGTTTCCGAAACCGATACTTCGGACGCGGAAATGCTCCGCCGCGCTAAGAAAGGCGTATAATCTGATAAAAGGTTATAAAAACTAATAGGGCGGCGCCCGGATTTATCCCGGGCGCCGCCCTATTCATTTTTATACTAATGAGACCGGTGCGGAAGCTTTAACGAGTTTTCGCATTTTTTAATAAGATATAACATGGGAATTCTGACGAGCGCTTATATGCGGTAAACCGCATAGTCCGTTAAAACGCACTGGCTATAAAACGGAACGCGGCGAAAATTCCCCGCGGTGGAAAAATGAACTTATTATATCTTATTATATCGTCCGTTACCGTGAGTATAGACGGATTTTCCGCGGGAGCGGTTATAGGCGCGCGCGGCACGGCAAAAAGGTTTAAATGCGTGCTTTGCGTGGGCGTTATTGTGATTATAATGTGCTTTGCCGCTTGCCTGTTAGGCGAAAGGCTTAATTCCGTTTGCAGAGAGATTTCCGTTTATATAAGCGGGTGCATTCTTTTTTTTATCGGTGCAAAAGAACTCTTCGATAGGGAAAAACATAACTTTTTTGTGCGAAAAAGGGGACTTATGATAAATACGGGCGAAATAATTTCGCTCGGCGTCGGAGTAGGGGCAGACGGCGCGTGCGCCTCGCTTTCGCTTAATCTCTCGGGTTATGGCTTCTATCCCGTGGCGACGGTCGGGGCGTTTCACGTTGCGTTCGTTTACCTCGGCGCTGCTTTCGGGGAAAGACTTCGTTCTTATGTTATTTTGAAAAAACTGCCGTCCGTGATTTTGATATTTTTAGGCGCGGCGAAACTTCTCGGAGCATAGAAAAAGTTGTGGAAAAATTGAAAAAAGGCTATAAAAAAGGCAAACCGCCGGAAAAACGGTTTGCCCTATTTTATCTTGCGAAAATGTTTAGTTCGACTGTCGGCGGCGATTTTTCGAAAATATTTCAGCCCGACCGCCGACGATTTTTTTGAAAACTATATTGTCGCGGTTTCGGAAATATCCGATTGTTCGGCTTCCGCTCGAGCTGTTTCCGATTGCTCGGTTTCGTTTTGCTTTGCCTTTTCTCGTTCGATGAGTTTTTCCGCCACAACGAGCGCGAATATCACGTAAATGTGGCAGTAGGAGTTGAAATATACTGTGTCGAACAGAGAAATAAGTGTATAAACCAATATCGTAGCGCCGAGGAACATCTTGCCCTCGAATTTGTTTTTGATAATCCTTATTCCCGTGCTTACCAAAAGGAATAGCGTGGAGATTATGCCGAGAATTCCCGCGCCGCCGACCATTTCCATAACGAAGTTATGCGCGAGGAACATATAGAGGGTTTTGCCTTTTTCGATGGCGTCGCTTTCGAAATACTCTTTTGCGAAGCCCGCGCCGAATATCGGGTATTCGAGAAAGTAATCCCATCTTTTCGCCCAGATAACGTCTCTGCTGCTCCAGGCGAATTTATCGTCGCGCTTAAACGCCGTTTTGAAGTATTCGAAAATCTTGGTAAAATCGGTGCAGAAGCCGAGTATCAATATAAAGGCGAAGAACGCGCACGCGCACAGAGCAATGGTCAGCGCGATTGTTTTTCTTTGCGGATTTTTAACGAACGTATATACCCCGAAAGCGAGTATCATCGGGAAACCGAAGAGCATCGCCGCGCGGCAGAACGTGAAGAACACCGTTATCGTGCAGAAACATATCGCTATCGACCATAAAACCACGTGTTCGCCTTTCTGAAGCTTTCTGAACATAAACGGAATAAGGAAGATAATCATTTCCCCGGCGAGGTTATTTACTCCCCAGCCGACTATCATATTGCCTTTCCAGTTATCGAGCATCGCGTCGAACGTGCCGTTTATCATCTTGTAAATCGGAACGGCGAAAATTTGCAGACCGATTAAAAGAGCGAGTACGGAGAACAGCGAGGTGATATAATCGAGCAGTCCGTCGAAGGGATCGAAGCTTCCGCTGAATAAAACGTATAAACCTACGCCGCTTACCGTAAGAAGCGCGGCGAACGCAATGCTTACTTTATAGTAATTTTGCCCCACTCCCGCAAGGAGCAGAGAAACGGAAAGAAGAGCGAAAGGCACGTAAAGTTTTCCGGATTTGAGATTTTCGCGGTAGCGTATCGTTCTGAAAGCGAGCCCCGCGAGCACTAAAAATATCGAAACCGCCGCAAGCGCGAGCACTACGGGCGTAGTGTAATAGTTGCCGCCGGTGGTATATCCCGGGCTGTTCTGCATAGAAACGATAAATATAGCCGAAGCCATAAGCGTGAACGACGGACGAAAATCCTTAAAAAGTACGAACCCTGCGCCCGCGAGAATCGCATACAGCAGTATTCCCGCAATGTCAGCGGCAACGATGTGCAACAGAAAGGTGAGAATAGCTACGATAAAGACGAATTTTTCGCCGGAACAAAATTTTTCTATCTTCTTCAGTATATTCATTATTGCTCCTTCCCCGCGCGTTCTGTCGCGACGGGTAATAAAATCTGAGTTGTTTTTTGGTTGCGTTTTTAAAGTTTTTTGCTTTGATTACCCGCGTTTTAGGGGGGTTAAGCGTTTTTGCCGTCGAATTCCGGCGACGCATTAAAGAATTCCGGACGTTTTACGATATAGCACAGCTGTTTGTAAATTTCTTTCGGATCGGAAGTTTCCGCCTGAATGACGAATTTATCTCCTACGTGGATTTTACGCTCGCCGTCTTTATCCATTCGGTAGATGATATTGCCCTGGCTGTCCGTTTCTTTTACTTTTATAACGAGTGCGTTCGCCGGCCAGAGAATGTCTCTTACGCTTCTGCCCACGGCGAACGAGTTTTCTTCTATTTCTATTTCGTACTCGACGAGCTTTTTCTTTTTGCCCGCGTTGCGTTTACCGAGAATAGTGCCGAGGAGTTTATCGTAAATAGGTTCTACGTTAAACAGTTCTACGATAAAGTATGCGAGCAATATTACGAGGCACGTCGCCCAAAAGTCGTTTGTCAGCGTGTTTGTCATCTCGATAATCAAAACGACCGCCGTAATCGGGGAGCGCATAACTCCGCCGAGGAACGCGCACATACTTATAAGAACTATCATATTGTAGAAGTCGCCGTTCATTCCCATTGCGATGAAAAGCTTTGCGGTAAGTCCGCCGAATATCGCGCCTATCGCGAGGGTGGGGAAGAATAAGCCGCCGGTTACGCCTCCGTTCGAACAGAAAACGACTAAAATCAGTTTTATGCAAAGAAGCAGAAGCAACGGCTGCCATTCGAGTTGCATAAGAGCTATTTTTCTTATTACGTTGCCGCCCGAACCTATCGAGTCGGCAACGAACAGCCCGGCTATGCCGGTAAGCAGAAATACGGCTAAAATTTTGAGCCATGCGGGAATTTTCGTTTTGTTCATTCCGGTCGCCACTGTGTTGTACAAAAGGCTGAACAGAACGGAAAACAATCCCATCATAAGCCCGAGGAGAGCGAGAAAGGGAAG
Source organism: Christensenellaceae bacterium (assembly GCA_022768945.1). Lineage (GTDB taxonomy): Bacteria > Bacillota > Clostridia > Christensenellales > Borkfalkiaceae > RGIG3732. Next base: position 22,376 of record JALEKY010000069.1, read on the forward strand.
CTCCCTGAAAGTCGGCTCGGCAAGCATATTGAATTCGGTGAAAATAACTTCGCTTATGCCGTGCCCGGTAAGAGCCGTGAGAACGTTTGCCGTTATCGAAGCGACTATTACCGAAGCCGAAGCCGGCAAAAGTATCATGGGGGAAAATCTTTTATGTATTTCTTCGAGCGCGAAGATTATTCCGGCAAGCGGGGCGTTGAACGCTACGGCGAACGCCGCCGACGCTCCTCCCGTTATCGATTGTCTTTTCCAGGCAAGGCGAGTTCTGTTTCCTTTAATCGCAATATCGTTCGAGCCCGAGCCTATGCATGAACCGATGAGAATGCTCGGACCTTCGCTGCCGAGAGGTATGCCGGCGATAAACGAAATAAAGCTGTTCAAAATCATCGCGGGCAAAGCTATAAGCCATCTTAAAGGCAGAAGCCCTCGCATAACGCCTTCCGAATACGGAACGCCGCTGCCCGTTACTTCGGGCGCAAGCAGTATTATAAAATACGAAATAACGGCGAGTGTCGCGAGCGACAAAAAGAGCAATGGCACGTAGACGGGGTTCGCCCTGAAAAAAGCGTATATGTTTGCGCTTTGTTCGCTTATGAATTCCACGGTGAGAGAATATGCCCAGATTATCGTTCCCGTGGCAAGCCCTATGGCTATGCCGTAAACTATTATAGGAAATAAAGTGTATCGTATATACGAAAGAAATTGTTTAACGTTCATTATCGTATCTCTTTTAAGCGGCGGCAATTTTTTTATTCCGGAAAAGCGAAAATTTTTCGTCGCCCCGCGGTTTTGTCGGCGGTTCTTCTGTCTAAATCAAATATTAAGCGGATTAAATGTTAAGCAGCAGATATATTCCTTCTATTACAAGAATGTGCGCGGGGTAGAAAATATAGAAGAAATACTTCAGATTTAGTTTTCCTCTTTCGCCGTTGTAGAGCGCGACGAATATCACGGCGATGAATGCGAAGTAAGGAATGGGCGACGGGAAAGGCGACGATAATACCGACCAGGTTATACCCGCCGCAAACGGGATAAGCCTTAGCCATCTGTTTTTGATCGGGTAGCACAGAAGGGGAAGAAATACGCCCGGTAAACCGTAATCGAAAGTTCCGTCCGTTCTCTTCGTAAGGTCTGCGATAAACAGAGCGAGGATAACTATAAGCGCGAATTTTGCGGCGGCATACCCCGCCGAGATCAGTTTTGAAAACGCCTTTTCGTCCGACTTTAGCGCGGACAGAAATTCGTCGTAGCAGTATATTAAAAGTATCGACAGCGAGAATGTTGTAAGTATGCAGAAGTACACGTCATTCATCACAACGTAAAACGCCGCGTTGCATATAAGACCGAGCAGAAAAATCATCAGAAAGTATTTCTTTCTGTCCCTTGTGTATCTGCAGCCTTCCGCTATAAAGAAAGCGAACAGCGGCATTGCGATGCGCCCTAACGAACGGCAGACTATGTACCACTCGTGCCCGATAAGGTACGCGAAAGATACCCCGATATGATCCGCTACCATAAAAACGGCGGCTATGATTTTAAGCATATTGCCGTTTAACAAACCTTTAAAAGTTACTTTCATATTGTAAAAAATCGCAGATAATGTGCGATTTACGCCCCTTTTTAATTATTCGGTTTTATCCGTGTCGTCTTTTGAAGCCTTTTCGCCCGTTTCCTCCGCCGGCTTTTTGCGCTTTAAAAACAGCCACAGCACGGTGAGAACCTGAAGGGGAATGCAAATGATGAATATAAGCCACAGGTCTGTTTTCGGGAACGTGAGAAAGAATGACAGCGCGAGCGTCCATATGAGCAGCGAAACCAGAATGGTGGAAACGTATTTTTTGCCCCATAGCATATTGAAAACGATTTCCACGATAGCGGTCAGGGGGATGGCGTAAATAAAGCACAGCCAATTATCGAAAGGCACGTAGCACCACTGCAGAATTGCAAAACAAAGAGTAGCTATAACCCATACCAATCCGCCCGAAAGCAGTGCTATTATCGGCTTGCTGAAAGAGAAAACCTGTTTTTGCTTTTGCTCGGGAAGTTTCGGTTCGGCGGAAATCAATTCGTCCACCGTCGTACCGAAAATTTTAGCGAGTTCGGATAAAATGTAAATATCGGGAACGGCTTCCGCTCTTTCCCATTTGGATACGGCTTTATCCGAATAATTCAGTTTTTCAGCCAACTGCGCCTGAGTGAGATTCATACGCTTTCTGCACTCAGCTATGTTTCTGGCTATATTATTCCTAATATCTTCCATAAAGAGTCCCGTTCCTTTTATCTGAGGTCGTTAATATGCAATATTTATTATTATAGCACATTATTGTGCCGAAAACAAGCGTTTTTACGGCTATTCTACTACCGGTAGAGAGGTTTGAATCGGTCGGTAGAGTTTGTTTTTGCTTCGGTAGAGAATGAAAAAAGACAAGTAGAGGATCCTTGATAATCCGTAGAGTAAAAAACGCATAATTAGGTTGATTTTTTCGTAGCATTCGGGGTATAGTGTTTTCAACGACGGAAGCAAACGGGCAAAAATAAAAAGTTTGTTTTTCGTCATAGTAAAGCTGTTAGCTGAAGGAGGAAGAGTTTATGCCAAACACGGTAGCGATATTCGGAGATTCCATATCTAAAGGTATTGTGTACGAAAACAAGAAATTACTCAAATTGAAAGACAGCATGGTTAACATCGTTGCCGAAGAATACGGACTGGACGTTATCAATTATTCCAAATACGGGCAAACGCTCAAAAAGCTCACGGAGAGAAAAGCCGTGGAAAAGTACTTGAGCGAGGTCGGGCAAAAAGGGGATTACGCGGTTTTCTGTATAGGCGGAAACGACGCCGATTTCGATTGGGCGAGCGTTGCAGAAACACCGTTTGAAGACCATTTGCCGGCGACGCCCGTTTCCGAATTCGAGAAACTGCTTTCCGCAAACATTAAACTTCTTAAAGACGCGGGCGTAAACGTTATAATAACCACGATACCCCCGGTGGATTCGCAAAGGTATTTTAAAGAAGTTATCAGCAAGATAGCGGACGGCGATAAAGTCCTCGATTTTTTCGCCGGAGACGTTACGAATATTTCGAGGCATCAGGAATGTTACAATCTTGCGCTCGTAAAGTGCGCGGCTAAGTGCGGGTGCATGCTTATCGATTTGAGAACGGGGTTTTTGCTCGACAGAAAATACCTTAGGAACTATTGTGAAGACGGCATTCATCCGAACGAACAAGGTCACCGTTTCATGGCGGAAGAGGTCATTCGTTCTCTTGAAGAGCAAGGGCTTGTTTTAAAAAAGAAAAAAGCCTGAATCAAAGATTATCCGCATATTTTGCGGAGTAGAAATGGAAATATGAAGAGGCTCGGGCAAGATTATAAGCGAGGGCATCATGGAAAAAGAAAAGATAATAATCACAACCGACAGCACAGCCGACATTCCGGCTAAGCTTGCGAGGAAAAGAGATATAAGGATTTCTCCTTTGCACGTTATTTTAGACGGCAAAGAATTTTCCGACGGGGTTGACGTTAGTTTGAAAGACCTCTTCGGCTACTATGAAAAAACGGGAAACCTCCCGAAGACGAGCGCATGCTCCTGCGAGGAATACAGAGCTTTTTTCGAAAAAAATCTTTCGGACGGCGACAGATTGATACATTTCAGCATTTCTTCGGAATGTTCGTGCTCTAACGCCAACGCCGAAGCCGCGGCGGAAGAGTTCGGAGGAAGAGTTAAAGTTATAGACAGTCGCTATCTTTCTTCCGGGCAGGGGCTTATCGTTTTAAAGGCTTGCGACCTTCGAGACGAGGGATTGTCGTTCGAAGATATAACGGACGCTTCTCTTGCTCTTACCGACAGAGTTCAGACTTCCACGCTGATCGATACCACGGAATTCCTTCATAAAGGGGGCAGATGTTCTGCCGTAGCGGCGGTTATAAGTAAAATTCTTAAGATACACCCTTGCGTTTATATGAAGGACGGAAAGCTTTCGGTAATGAAAAAATACGTGGGTTCTCTTACCCGAAGCATAGGCTCTTATGTGGAAGATATTTACGCAAAAGTGCCCTATTACGACGATAAACGAGCATTTATCACTCACACGGGCTGCTCCGAAGAGATAGTTGACGCGCTGGTAAAAAAGGTTAAAGAACTGTATAATTTTAAGGAAGTAATAGTAAACGAGGCGGGCGCGACGGTAGCCGTGCATGCAGGTCCCAACGCGATAGGTTTTCTTTATATCAAAGGAGAAAACAAGGAGCAGACGGAAGCTCAGCCCGTTTCGGAAAAGAAAAAAATAAATCGTTTCGTCAAAAATCTCGCCTAAACACATAGGCTGATTGCGATAATATTCCCTCTCGGCAACAAATTATCCCGAGGGAATCGAATAAATAATAAACCGTAAATCATTCTTTCACGCTGTGAAAAGCGGCTTTCCTTAGGGAAGGCTTTTTAGGAAATCGCAGCAACGAAAAGAGTGGTTTTATGGTGTAAAAAAATATAAATGTATGAAAAAATATGAGAAAAAGGAGACTTTTTGAATGAAAAACGTAGTTATTACCGTAGACAGTACCGCCGATTTTTCAAAAGAGATTATCGAAAAATACGATATAAGGGTATCGCCCCTTCACGTTTTGCTCGGAGACAACGAGTATCGCGACGGAGTGGACGCTACGCCGCAGGATATTTTCGAATACGTGAAAAAAACTAACGTTCTCCCTAAAACGAGCGCATGCGCGACCGAAGAGTACGTAGAATTCTTTACCCGTCAGCTTGAAGAAGCGGAAAAAGTCATTCATTTTAACATATCCGCGGAGTGTTCTTCGTCTAACGCGAACGCCGTAGAGGCGGCAAAGCGTTTTGGCGGCAGGGTTTACGTTGTGGATACCCGTCAGCTTTCCACCGGTCAGGGACTTCTCGCGCTGAAAGCATGCGACCTTCTTCAGGAGGGCAAGACGGTAGACGAAGTGTATAATACCGTTTTATCTCTCACCGATAAAGTTCAGACTTCGTTCGTCGTAGATACGGTCGACTACCTTTATAAAGGAGGAAGATGTACCGCCGCGGCTGCCGTCGTTTCCAAAATTCTGAAGATTCATCCGTCTATTTTTATGGATAACGGCAAGCTTGTTGTAAGAAAGAAATATATGGGCAATCTTAAGCGTTGCATCGGCGCGTACGTGGACGATTTGGCGGTGGATTTTCCCGATTACGACGATACGAGAGTATTCATAACGCATTCTCATTGTTCGGACGACATAGTAGAGCTTATCAAAGAAAAGGTTAAAGAAAAATTCTCGTTTAAGGATATTGAAGTAACTACGGCGGGTTGCGTGGTGACGAGTCACTGCGGACAGGGAACCCTCGGCGTTTTGTACATTAAAAAGTAAAATTGCGTTTTCGATTATATCGCGGCTCAAGGGCATTTCGCTTTTCTGCCGCGATTTTTTATGCCTCGCAAATGAACCGTAAGCGTAAAAAACGTTTGAAAAATCAAAGCGATTGTGGTACAATATATATAATGTTATGCGCGCACGCGCGAACGACCGCGCAAAGTTAACATTTATTTAAAGAAAAAATACTACAATGATTTGAAATACCGTATGTACGGGCAGCCCGTGCGGTTGCTCAGAATGCCGATCGGCGGCTGACAAAAACGGTGATTGGAGCGGCGTATGATAAACGAACTTGTATCTTCAATATTGGAAGCCGAACAAAGGGCTTCCGAAATTTCGGCGGAAGCTGTCGAACGCGCTCAGGGCATAAACGACGAAGCGCGCGCAAAGGCGAACGAGCGGATTAAAACCGCCGAGGCTTTGCTTAAAGCGGACATGGCGAAAGAGACGGAAAAAAACAAAGCTTTTGCAAACGAGATTTACGACGAGATTCTTTCCGCGGGAAAGAACGAAGCGCAAAATCTTAAACATAAATGCGCCAAAGACGCGAAAAAATATGCCGAAGAAATTGCGAGAGGTGTTTTAAGTGGCGATTGCTGAAATGTCCCGTTTGAAGTTGGCGGGGCTGACAAAGGAAAAGGATATAATTCTTAACGCTCTCGCTTCAACCGGTCTTGCGGAGATTAAGAGTACCGAGCTTTTGCCCGATACCGAGTTTACCGAGCAGCCGGAGAAGAAAGCGAATACGGAGAAGAAGCTTTCGGAGCTTGCCGAGTGTATAGAATTCGTTTCCACGTATAGCGAAAGGTACGCAAAAGAGCATAAAGTTAAGGAAAGTGCCGGCGGCGAAATCGAGATGGAATTTAATTCTTTCGCAAACGCAGGGAAAGACGAAGAGAGAGTTTTGTCCGTAGCAGCTCGTGTTAAAGCCGTTAACGACAAGATTTTTTCCGCAAGGAATTCCATAACGCAGTGCGAAACCACTCTCAGACAGGTCGAGCCGTATCTTAACGTAAAGGAAAAGTTTTGCCAGTTTGCGGATACGAAGCTTGCTAAAATTTACTTCGGAGCGATACCTTCGGACAAGATTAAAGAATTCAAGGCGATTTTCGACGGCGAGGAAGCCGTGGATTACGAAGAATGGGAAAGCAACGGCGATTTTACCGCGGTGTTGGTAGCCGCGCACAGAGACGTTTCCGAAAACGTGTTGCCGACGCTTAATTCGATAGGCTTTCAGCGTTGTCCTTTCGCCGGTGAAACTACTTCCGAAAAAATCAAACAATATAACGAAAAGGAAATTAAAAATCTCGAAAAAGAGATAGGCGAAGCCGAGAAGGAGTTGTTTTCGTTTAAGGACGAGCTCGGCTCGATGAAAATCCTCGCGGACTATTACTCTTTCGAACTCGAAAAAATAAACGCGATGGAAAAAGCCCCGGGAACGGCTACGAGCTTCGTCCTCGAAGCGTATGTACCGAAAGACGGGCAGAAAAAAGTAGCAGAAACTCTCGACGGCTGCACGGACTACGTTTGCTACGAGTTCTTCGACGTAGACAAGGACGAAATGCCGCCCACGCTTATGAAGAACAATAAGGTGGTTAAGAATTTCGAGTTCGTCACGAATATGTACTCGGCTCCGAACTACCGTGAACAGGATCCCAACCCGATTATGAGTATATTCTTCAGTATATTCCTCGGGTTTATTATGGGCGACGCGGGTTACGGACTGATTATGGCTATAGGCGGTTTCATCTACGCCGCAAGAATTAAGCGCGATACCGGAATGAAACGCCTTGCGAACGTAATAGGAATAGGCGGATTGTTCGCAATCGTTTTCGGCGTGATGTTCGGCTCGTACTTCGGGTTCTCGCCCGTGCCGAGCGACAGTAACCCGTTCACGATACCGTTTTTACCCAAACCTATAATGCCGGACGCGCAAAAGGATTTGTCCTCGCTTGCCGGTATAACCGTTCCTTCGGTGCTTCTGATAGCTCTCGGAATGGGTATAGTTCAACTTATGGCTTCCAACGCGTTCAAAGCTTACAGCGAATTCAAACTCGGCCACGTTGCGGACGGACTTTTCTTCGGTGTGGTGTGGGTGTTCTTCCTCGGCGGAATGGGCGTTATGATACTCGGTCTTGTAAGCGAGCTGAATATGTCTTACCTTGCCGTGCCGGGCGCGATAGTCGCGTGCGCGTCGCTGTTTATAGCGGCGGTGACTGCCGGAATTCACGAAAAGGGAATAGGTAAATTCACAAAGGGCTTCGGCGCCGTGTACGGAATTATAAATTATCTTTCGGATATTTTAAGTTACGCAAGACTGTACGGTCTTATGCTTTCGGGCGCGGTAATCGCGCAGATAGTTTCGGGGCAGGGTATGCTGCTTTTAACGAACGGCAATCCGATATTCGCGGTCCTCGGCTTAGTCGTAATAATTATCGGTCACGTTTTCAATCTTGCTATGAACGTTCTCGGCGCGTACATTCACGACGCGAGATTGCAGTACATCGAATTCTTCTCGAGATTCTATACGGGCGACGGAGAACTGTTCGCACCGCTCGGCAGCAAGAGAAAGTACGTGTATTTAAAGTAAAAAACGTTAAACCCCGTAAATCGCGCAAAAACGATATAAAATTCAAGCGGGATTGCGGAAAAAAATCAATAAACAAAACGCCTTGAAATTCAAGGCAAACGGAGGAAATAAACAATATGGAACAAGCAATCGGATATTTCGGACTGGCACTGTGTATGATTTTCTGCGGACTCGGCTCCGCTTACGGGCTTTACAAAGCGGGCACCGCGGCGGCGGGCGTTCTTTCCGAAGATCCCAAAAAGTTCAGTAAGGTAATGATTCTCGTAGTTCTCCCGGCAACTCAGGGTATTTACGGCTTCGTTATTTCTATCTTAGGTATCTCCGCGGGACTTACCGGCTGGGAACTGTTTGCGAAAGTAATGCCTATGGCTGTTACCGGATTTGTATCCGCGGTATTCCAGGGCATCACCGCGGCTAACTGTATTTACGCGGTAGCTAAGCAGGAATCTCTTTCGGGTAAACTTTTACTGTTCCCCGCTATGATTGAAACCTACGCGATACTCGCACTTGTCGTATCCATTCTTATACAGTAATGAAAGAACATTCGATAATTGAAAAAATAATCTCCGACGCGGAAGCGAAAGCAAATCTTACGATTGCGGACGCCGAACGCGCCGCGGCAGATACCCTTCGCGAAGCTGACGAAAAAGCGGAAAAAACGAGAAAGGAGCAGCTTGAACTTCTCGTAAAGAGAGACGAGGATTACGTCGAAAAGAAAAAAATCAACGCAAGACTCGATTGCAACAAGCTGATTCTTAAAACGAAAATAGAGATTTTAGACGATGTTTTTTCGCGCGCACTCGGGATTTTAAAAGACCTCGGAGAGAAAGAGTACGTTGATTTTTGCGGACGGATGATTGAAAAATACGCGCAGGAGGGCGACGAGGTCGTTTTGTCTTCCTCTTGTCGCTATCGCGATAAAATCAACGCTTTACCCGTGATAAAGGCGCTTTCTTTAAAAACGGGAAAGACCGGTTCGTTTGCCGGCGGAGTTATTCTCATCGGAGAAAAGACGGATAAAAATCTGACGTTCGAAACTATAATCGCTTCCGAAAGGGAAAAGAAACAGGCTGAAATTGCCGAGAAGCTGTTCGGCTGAGATGTCGACGGGACGGATAGTCGGCGGCTGAAAAAGCTCGCAATAATTTCGCCGCCGTTGGGAAAAGCCGTTTCCCCTGCGCGGCGACAAATAGAAAAAGAGGTAAGTAATGCGTTACGACGTTACGTTCACAAACGGTGTGATAAAGTCGCGCGAGAAAGATTTGCTCGGCGGTAAAATTGAAAAAATGGCGGAAAGTTCGCTTGCCGAAGCATTAGATATTCTTAAGGAAAACGGCTTCGGCGGAGGGGCGGAATGCGATAATCCTTCTTCGAGCGAGGAGCTTTTCCGCGCGGAAGAAGAAAGCGTAAACGATTTTATCCGCGAGTATTCTTCGGACGAAAAAACCGCGAGATTTTTGCTTGCCGATTATGATTTTCACAATGCCGAGGCGTTCTTAAAAAGTAAATATTTCGGCGCGGACGAAAACAGAATAGTCGGCGCGGACGGGTTTATAGCCAAATCGGAATTGAAAGAGGCTGTGGACAAGGAAAATTATTCTTCCCTTCCTTCTACGCTTGCAAAAGCCGTAAGCGAGTGCGCCGAAATGCATAAAAACGGCACGGCGAACGGTTTTAAGGTGGATTGCGCGTTTAAAAGACAGTTGTTTTTCTATCTTAAAGAAAACGCGAAAGGTTCGGCTTTAAAGAAGATTCTCGAGGACAGGGCAGACGGTGCGAACGTTTCTTCCGCGCTCAGATGCTCGGGCGAAGACGCGCTTAAAGAGGCTTTTGTAACGGGAGGAAAAATTCCTTTCGAAAAACTTTGCGAAATGCGACTTGCGAGCGACGAAGAGAACTTTAAACGTTGCCTTTCCGATAATAAGAGACAATTCTCGACGGGCGTAAGGACTATCGAAGAGCGTGCGGAAACGGCGTTTAACGAGAAAATCGCAGGACAACCGCTGAGAGCTTTCGAAAGGCAGACGGACGATTATCCGGCGGAACTGCTTGCTCTTACCCGTCACGAACTTAAGGGCGCGGAGCCGCTTATCGGTTACGTGTACGCACGTCGTGCGGAAATCAAAAACGCGCGTATCGTTATGGTTTGTCTTAACGCGGGGCTTGACTCCAAGCAAATTCGCGAAAGATTAAGAAAAGTCAGATAGTCGTTATTTTCGGAGATATAAATATGAACAAAATGGCGGTAGTCGGCGACAACGACAGCATAATGGTCTTTAAAGCGGCGGGCGTGGACGCGTTCGGCGCGGAAGACGAAAAAAAAGCCAAAGAAATTTTAAGGCAGATAGCCAAGGATTATTCGGTAATATTTTTAACCGAAGAACTTGCCGAGGAGCTGAGAGACTTTTTGAAGCGTTTTAACGAAAGTCCTTATCCCGCGATACTCTGTATTCCTTCGAAAAAAGGTAGCACGGGTTTCGGAATGGAGGAGCTCAGAAAGGCTTCGGAAAAAGCTCTCGGCATAGATATTTTATTTAAAGACAAAAACAGATAATTACAGTTCTGCGGACGGGGTTATTTATAAAAAACCTCGTAAAACGCACGTTATCGGCATTTTTTTGAGTGCCCAAAATACGAAAAAGACCTTCATCGGGAGGACGTAAATGCAAGGAAAAGTAGTAAAGGTATCCGGACCGCTTATCGTAGCGGAAAACATGGCGGATTGCAAAATGAACGACGTTGTGAGAATTTCCGACAAAAAGCTCATAGGCGAAGTTATCGAACTGAGGGGAGATAAGGCTTCCATTCAGGTGTATGAGGAAACGAGCGGCTTGGGACCGGGCGAACCGGTCGAAAGCACGGGTGAGCCTCTTTCCGTCGAGCTTGCCCCGGGACTTATCGAGGGTATTTTCGACGGGATTCAACGCCCGCTCGTAAAGCTTGTTGAAAAGTACGGCGACAGAATTTCGAGGGGTATTTCGGTAAACAATCTCGACCACGAAAAGAAGTGGCAGTTCAACGCGACCTGCAAGGTAGGCGAAGAAGTGAGCGCCGGCGACGTGCTCGGGTTCGTTCAGGAAACCAAAGCTGTTAAACATTATATAACCGTTCCGTTCGGAGTAAAGGGCAAGGTGCTTTCCTGCCACGACGGCGAATTCACGATAGTGGATACCGTGGCTACGCTCGCCACGGAAAACGGCGAAAAGAAGATTTCCATGCTTCGCAAATGGCCGGTCAGAAAAGCAAGACCTTATGCCGAAAAGCTTACTCCGTCCATGCCGATGATTACGGGGCAGAGAGTTATAGATACTCTTTTCCCGGTTGCTAAAGGAGGCGTTGCGGCTGTTCCCGGACCGTTCGGAAGCGGTAAAACGGTCGTTCAGCATCAGCTTGCAAAATGGGCGGACGCGGAAATTATAGTTTACGTAGGCTGCGGCGAACGCGGCAACGAAATGACGGACGTTTTAAACGAATTCCCCGAACTTAAAGATCCTAAAACGGGCGAGCCGCTTATGAAGCGTACCGTGCTCATCGCGAACACCTCCGATATGCCGGTTGCCGCGAGAGAGGCTTCCATTTATACCGGCATAACCATTGCGGAGTATTTCCGCGATATGGGTTACAACGTCGCTATTATGGCGGACTCTACCTCGAGATGGGCGGAAGCTTTGAGAGAAATGTCCGGGCGACTCGAAGAAATGCCCGGCGACGAAGGTTACCCCGCTTATCTTTCGGGCAGACTTGCAGAATTCTACGAAAGAGCGGGCATAGTAAAAGTTCTCGGCAAAGAGGAAAAAACGGGTTCGATAACCGCGATAGGCGCGGTTTCTCCTCCGGGCGGCGACTTGTCCGAACCGGTCGCTCAGGCTACGTTGCGTATCGTAAAAGTATTCTGGGGACTTTCGGCTTCGCTCGCTTATAAAAGACACTTCCCCGCTATCGATTGGATGATAAGCTATTCTCTTTATGCGGACAGATTATCCGAATGGTACGACGAGAACGTCGCTTCCGATTATTATTCTCTCCGCGCGTTTATAATGAAGATATTGCAGGAAGAAGCCGAGCTTGACGAAATAGTAAGGCTCGTAGGTATCGACGCGCTTTCCTCCCGCGACCGTATCACTATGGAAACGGCTAAAATCGTAAGAGAGGACTTCCTCCATCAGAACGCGTTCCATGAAGTAGACACTTACGCTTCTTTAAAGAAGCAATATCTTATGCTTAAGCTCATTTACGAATTCAACAGACTTGCGGGAGAGGCGGTCGACAGCTACGCCGACCTCGACGATATACTTAATTGTTCGGCTAAAGAAAAAATCGGCAGAGCGAAGTATATTCCCGAAGACGACCTCGGTCAGTTCGACGAAATTCTTTCTCTTTTAAACAGCGAAATGACCGCTTTGAAAGAAGGAGGCTCGGATAATGTATAAAGAGTATAAAACGATAAAAGAAGTCGTAGGACCTCTTATGCTCGTAGAGGGCGTGGACGGCGTTAAGTACAACGAACTCGTAGAAATCGAAACCACCGACGGCGTTCGCAGAGGCAAGGTTCTCGAAGTAAACAGAGATAAAGCCGTTGTTCAGCTTTTCGAATCTTCTCACGGACTTCAGATTTCCACTTCCAAAGCGAGATTTTTAGGTCACAGCATAGAGCTTTCCGTTTCGGAAGATATGCTTGGCAGAGTTTTTGACGGTATGGGCAATCCGCGCGACGGCGGCGCGCCCGTTATCCCGAAAATGAAAATGGATATAAACGGCGAGCCTATCAATCCCGCAGCGAGAGATTACCCGAACGAATTCATTCAGACGGGTATTTCCGCGATAGACGGTCTTAACACCCTTGTAAGAGGGCAAAAGCTTCCCGTATTCAGTATGAGCGGACTTCCGCATGCCGAACTCGCGGCGCAAATCGCGCGTCAGGCGAAAGTTCGTAACAGCGACAGCAAATTCGCGGTTGTATTCGCCGCGGTAGGTATAACGTTCGAAGAAGCCGAATACTTTATAAACGACTTCCGTAAGACGGGCGCGATAGAGAGAACCGTTTTGTTTACGAATTTGGCGAACGATCCCGCGGTAGAGCGTATAGCTACTCCTCGTATGGCTCTTACCTGCGCCGAATACCTCGCTTTCGAGTGCGGTATGCACGTGCTTGTAATCATTACGGATATAACAAACTATGCGGAGGCTTTAAGAGAAGTTTCCGCCGCAAGAAAGGAAGTTCCCGGCAGAAGAGGTTACCCCGGTTATCTGTATACCGACCTCGCCTCGCTTTATGAACGCGCGGGCAGAATCAGGGGGAAAGAGGGCTCGATTACTCAAATCCCCATTCTTACGATGCCCGAAGACGATAAAACCCACCCGATCCCCGACCTTACCGGTTATATAACCGAGGGGCAGATAATTCTTTCGAGAGAATTGTTCAAAAAGGGAATAGTGCCTCCTATCGACGTATTGCCTTCGCTTTCGAGACTTAAAGATAAAGGTATCGGCGCGAACAAGACGAGAGAGGACCACGCTGACACGATGAACCAGCTTTTCTCGGCATACGCACGCGGTAAAGAATGCAAAGAGCTTGCCGCGATTCTCGGGGACACCGCACTTTCTTCTGTGGATAAGTTATATGCGAAGTTTGCGGAAGAGTTCGAAAAAGAATACGTTTCGCAGGGTTTCAATTCAAATCGTTCGATAGAAGAAACGCTCGACATCGGTTGGAAACTTTTAAAGATTCTGCCGAAATCCGAGCTTAAGAGAATTAAAGTTCAGTTTATCGAAAAGTATATGAAGGACTGATTTTTTATAGGCGGTTTTTAAGGAAGACTTTTGAAAAAGTGCCTTAAAACGCACGTTATTCCACAAAAAAGGAGTTTTTTCGTGGCAAGATTAAATGTAAATCCTACCCGTATGGAGCTTAAAAAGCTTAAAGCAAGGCTCAAAACGGCGGTCAGAGGACATAAACTTTTAAAGGATAAATCGGACGAGATGATTCGTCGTTTTTCCATAATAATAAGAAAGGACAAAGCTTTGAGAGAGGCTGTGGAGGCGGACATGGGCGGCGTGCTCGGTCAGTTCGCGCTGGCTCGCTCGCTCTCTTCGGGCGAAGTTGTGGAGCAGGCGTTCTCTATGCCCGTTTCGCCCGTTGCCATCGAATGCGGAACGGATAACGTCATGGGCGTGGAAGTCCCTAAAATCGAAGTTGCCGAAAGCGAAAATACGGGTTCGTTGCCATATTCTTTCGCAGGACTTACGAGCGAGGCGGACGCTTCCGTGGAAATGCTCGTCAAGGTGCTCCCGAAAATGGTGGAGCTTGCCGAAACGGAAAAAACCGTAAGAATGCTCGCCGCAGAAATAGAGAGAAACAAGCGCAGAGTAAACGCTCTCGAATACGTTATGATACCTCAGCTCGAAGAAACAATAAAGTATATTTCGATTAAGCTCGACGAGAACGAGAGGGGCGCGCAGACAAGACTTATGAAAGTCAAGGATATGTTAAGCGGCGACGCGGAGTGACGGGTAACGCTTGCGTAAGTTTTTAGCCGGCGGTCGCATGTTTGTTGCGGCGACGATAAGACGAATTAAAAGAAAAAGTGCCGATAATATGAGAAAAACGGCACTTATTTAATGTAAAGCATTTATTTAACGTAAAAAGGATTGAAATAAAAATGGAAAAGAGAATACTTACTGTACAGGATATTTCGTGCGTGGGGCAGTGTTCGCTCACGGTGGCGTTGCCTATACTTTCGGCTTTCGGGCTGGAAACCGCGGTACTTCCCACTGCGGTTTTGTCTACGCATACGGGCGGGTTCGACGGCTGGACGTTTCTCGACGCGACTGACGAACTCCCGAAGATTTTCGACAAATGGGAGAAGAACAAAATAGACTTCGACTGCGTTTATACGGGTTATCTCGGCAGCGCGAAACAAATAGAGTACGTTTGCGAATGCAAGGACAGGTTTTTAAGATCGGGCGGGGAGCTGATAGTCGATCCCGTTATGGCGGACAACGGAATGCTCTATCCGGGGTTTGACGACGCGTTTGTGGAAGAGATGAAATCGCTCGTAAAAAAATCGGATATTATTTTGCCGAATATCACCCAGGCGTGCTTCCTTACGGGCGCGCAATATAAAGACGGTTGTTGCGATAAGGATTATTACGAAGACTTAATCGCGAAGCTGAGCAAAGCTGGAGCAAAGAAAATAGTGCTTACCGGCGTAAGTTTCTCTCCCGATAAGCTCGGGGTGGCTGTTTGGGACGGCGAAAAAATCGAATATCATTTCGAAGATTTCATCAACAGACGTTCGCATGGCACGGGCGATATATACGCTTCGGCATTCACGGGTGCGTATGAAAAGGGAGAAAGCCTTCTTTCGGCGGCTGCGTTTGCGGCAAAATTCGTAGTAAAATGTATAACCGAGACGAAGGATTTTTCCGAACATTTCTACGGCGTTCGTTTCGAGAAAGCGCTCGGGCTTATCACGGATAAGTTCTTAAAGTAATAAAAAAGCGAATATTTCGGCTTAAAAACGGGTATTTATTAAAAATAACCCGTTTTTTGTTGACAAAAAAAACCTTGTGTGATAAAATCGTGACAAGGTATTATAAATGAGAAATTGGAAGAGGATTTGTTTCTCCGGCGTTGCCGTCATTATCGCCGCGTTCTTTGCGTCGTGTATGTTTACTCCGATAGAGGCAAGAAAAATTGAAGATATTCAGGGGACGTATGAATTAACCGAATACGTTATAACGGAAGGCGAATCTTCCTCGAAACACGTCGGTGACTTTGACTTCTTTTACTTCGTAATGAAAAACGACAGTTCCCTCGGAATTAGTTTTATTTTTAAGGAAAAGGGCGGAGAAATTCAAAAGAACGATACTTCGTACATAGTGCGTTACAAGTCCGGCAATCAGAAATACGTTGAAGAAATAAAGATAATTAAATTTTTAATGCCGTGCGACGGCGAGGAATTTATGGTGAATTACTTTACCGTTTCGCCGGACGACAAACTCGTTTGCCAAAAGTTTATTTACGGCAAAGGCGAGGACGGAGCAACCAAAGCCGAAAAAATCATTCAGGTTGTATTTACAAAGGTTTCTAAAGATTGCACTTTGGAATCTGTGGAAAAGGTTATAGGTTATACTTTCGGAGACGAATAACTCGGCAAAATTTTGGACGTACCCGTTGGAGGAAAGCCGAAAATTGCTTCAATACACAATAAAAACGAAACGCTGTATTTTTGCGGCGTATTTTTTTTGCCTTGAAAATTTGCAAAAATCGTGTTACCCCGGTATTCGGCGCTTGCGTTTCTTTAAGAACGGGTTGTCGTTTTTTTAAATTTCGTCGGCGGAATTAAGACGCTTGAAAAAATTCGTCTCTTATACATTATTGTAAGGCGACATTTTAAACGGTATTTGATTGCGATTTTCGCCGCTTTGTGCTAAAATAGGGGTAGATAAAATTCATCGGAGAATAAATATGGCTCTTACCTTAATCGGTCTCGGAATGGACAAGGACGACGTAACAAAAAAAGCGGCGATAGCTATAAAAAACGCAGAAATCGTTATTCTGAAAACAAACCTGAACGACAGCTTTTCTTTTTTCGAGGAGAACGGTATCGAAACGGTTTCCCTCGATTATCTTTACGAAAAAAGCCGGAATTTCGATACGCTTACGCAAAACGTAGTTAAAGAAATCAAAGCGCTGTCCAAAGGGAAAGAAGCCGTTTATTGTGTGGAGGGAAGCGTTTTCGAGGATAACGCCTGCAATGAAATTATATCGAAATTTCCCGGCACTCAAATAATTTCCGGCGTTTCAAAAGCGACTTCCGCGCTCGAAAAAATAGGCGTTAATAGCGGATATACGGCACTTTCCGCATATGATATAGAAGACCTTAAGTATTTTGACGGCGCGGTGTGCGTATACGACGTCGACAGTCAAGCCCTTGCGGGAGAAGTAAAACTGAAGCTTGCCGAGCTTTACGGCGACGAATGTCCCGCTGTCGTTTTCTCGCACGACAGCTATAAAAAGATGCCTCTGTACGAATGCGACAGAGAAGAAAAATACGACTATGCGACGAGAATCGTCGTGCTGAAACAGGACTTTTTACATAAGGAAACTTACGGATTTTACGACCTTGTCAAAATCGTAAAAATGCTGCGCGGCGAAAACGGCTGTCCGTGGGATAAAGCTCAGACGCACGAGAGCATTCGAACCAACGCGATAGAGGAAACTTACGAGCTTATCGACGCTATCGACCGCCGCGACGACGAGAGAATGCTCGAAGAACTCGGTGACGTAATGCTTCAAACGGTATTTCACACTATAATGGCAGAGGAGCGAGGGGCTCTTACCGAAACGGAAGTTACTACCGCAATTTGCAAAAAACTCATTTCAAGGCACACTCATATATTCTTCGGGGAAAAGGCGGAAACGGCAAGTCAGGCTCTCGACGTATGGGAAAAGAACAAGCTTAAAGAGCATAACTATACCCCTGCCGAGAGCGTCGGAGACGTGGCGGAATGTTTCCCCGCGCTTATGCGTTGCCAAAAAATACAGAAGCGAGCGGAAAAAGCCGGCTGTCCTTTCAAAGACGCAAAGCAGGAAGCTGCCGAGCTCGCGACTCTTCTTTTGCAATTAAGCAGCGATGAAAATATGCTTAAAACCTTTGATAAAGGGGACTTATTGTTTAAAACGGTAAATCTTGTCCGCAAAGCCGGAGGAGATTCGGAAATGGATTTATACGATACCTCTTCCGAATTCAAGCATAATTTTTTAAAAGAACACGGTCTTGAAAAATGAAAATTTTACCCGTAAAAATAGGAACCGTTTTAACAGACGGAAACGTATTTTTGGCCCCGCTTGCGGGGTATACCGATTTTTCCTTTCGCGAGATTTGTTACTCGCTCGGCGCGTCGCTGTGCTTTACCGAAATGGTCAGCTGTAAAGGGCTGATGTATAAAAACGAAAACACGTCGGTGCTTCTGCATACGGGGAAAAACGAAAAGATAAAAGCCGCGCAGATATTCGGTTCGGATCCGGCGATTATGCGCGCCGCGTGCGAAAGCGAGGAGCTTGCGCCGTTTGACGTTATCGACATAAACATGGGTTGCCCCGTTCCCAAACTGTATAAAAACGGAGAGGGGAGCGCGCTTCTCGAAAATCTTCCGCTTGCCGAAAAAATCATTTCTGAATGCAAAAAAAGCAGTAAAAACGTTTCGGTTAAATTCAGGACGGGAGTCTCGGAGGAAAAGAAAGTTACAAGAGATTTTGCCGTGATGTGCGAAAACGCCGGCGCAGATATGATAACCGTGCACGGCAGAGTTCGCACCGCGTACTACTCGGGAGAAGTCGATTACGCTCAGATAGCCGCGGCAAAAAACGCGGTAAAAATTCCGGTTATAGCGAACGGCGGGGTGTTTACCGAAGAAGACGCGGATTTACTTTACGAAAACACGGGCGCCGACGGAATTGCTCTTGCGAGGGGCGCGCTGTACAATCCTTTTCTTTTTGCGGAAATAACAAAAACAAAAACCGATTACGATATATATAACCTGATATGCAGGCACATTGACGGGCTGAAAGAGGTTTACCCGGACAAGTGGATTGCTCACAATATGAGGAAACAGCTCGCTTGCTATCTTAAAGGCGTTCGCGGCGGCAAACAGGCGAAGGCAAAACTGCTTACCCTCGAAACAACCGAAGAATTGAAGACCGTGGCAAAAGAAGTTTTTCGAGCGTAACGTTCGGTTTTTCGGCGCCCCCTCGCGGTAACAAAAACCCCGACTATTAAATACAATATACGGGTTAATAAACCTTCGGGGTGAAAAATGAAACTTGCTTTTGTTACCGAATGCGACTATTTTGCTATAACCGACGCGGACGTTTACGATGTTATTCTGTTTCCGTTTTACATAGGAAAACCTGTAGATTATTCCGCGGAAATAGCCGGGAAAACACACTTCTTCAAAACGCTGACGAATCTTTCAAAGTCCCTTAAAACAACGATTATAGCGGGTGTGGATACAAATTCTTACGGCAAAATAAGGCACAGCGCGGCGGTTTGCGCAAACGGGAAACTGCTTGCCGTTGCCGATATGAACTATTCAAAAAAGGACGACGGGTATACCTCGGGTGTAGAGTTCGCCCTCTGTCGCGACGGCAAACATAAAATCGGAGTTTTGGTCGGGAACGATATTTATTCTTCGGAAAGCGCGAAAACTCTCGTTCTTTCGGGCGCGGAAATCCTCGTGCATATTGCCGATCCGATTATATCGTCGATAGAAAGCGTGTTTGCAAGGGCGCGCGCGTACGAATGCGGCGTTCCCGTGGCGGTTTGCGCGCACAAACAGGCTATGCTTGCGGGGGTGGACGGTAAAATCGCGTTTTCGTCTCCGTCGAAAATTTCCGCAGCGGAAATAAAGCCCGTTTACAACTATCGGGCGCTTACGGTAAGGCGCAGAGGATTTATGCCGGAATTGTAAACTTGTTCAGATTTAAGTTCGCGTTTTCCGCAATACGAGATAGTACAAATAACAGCAGATAACGCGCGATATACGGCACTTTTTACATAGGAGAAAAATCAATATGAAATTCAATATCGTTTTGGTGGAACCCGAAATTCCGCAAAACACGGGAAACATCGTAAGAACTTGCGCCGCAACGGGAAGCGTCTTACACCTTGTTCGCCCGCTCGGTTTTGAAGTAACGGACAAGCATTTAAAGCGTGCCGGGCTTGATTACTGGTATCTTACAGACATTCGCTATTACGACAGCATAGAAGAAGTTATGGAAAAATACTATAACGGAAATAACTTCTACTTTCTTTCAACAAAAGCCAAGAGGATTTATTCCGAAGCGCAGTTTAAAGACGGCGATTTTCTTGTTTTCGGCAAGGAAACCAAAGGTCTGCCCGAGCCTCTTCTTGCAAAATATTACGACCACAGCCTGAGAATCCCGATGATAAACGACGCGCGCTCGTTAAATCTCGGCAACTCGGTCGCCATTACGTTGTACGAGGCAATCCGCCAGACCGGCTTTGAAAATTTGCTTACCGAAGGGAATCTCAGAGATTCTTCTCTTTTAAAATAGTCCGTAAATATCCGGGCGGAAGCTGCTTTACCCTAAATCGGTATTTTAGCGATTGCGCTCGTTTATGTGTGAAAAAGGCGGCTAATCGGTATAAAAATCAGATTTTTTAATTACAAGGCGTAGTTTTTCTATCGCCTTTTTTTCAATCCTCGAAACGTAAGAACGAGAGATTTTCAGTTTTTTCGCGACCTCTCGTTGCGGGAGAACCGGGCAACCGTTAATGCCGTATCGGAAGCATATTACCTCGAATTCCTTGTCGTCGAGATTTTTTCTTATAATATCCGCAAGTCCTTTGCTTTGAATGTTTCTGTCTACCTGATGAAACACGTTGTCGTCGCCTACGGAAATCAAGTCCATAAAAGTGAGTTCGTTCCCGTCCTTATCCGTGCCGAACGTATCCGAAAGGGACACGACGTTGCGGTGTTTTTTGTTTGCGCGCAAAAGCATAAGTATTTCGTTTTCGATGCATCTCGCGGTATATGTGGCAAGTTGCGTTCCCTTATCGGGAGAATAGGAATTTATCGCTTTGATAAGACCGATGCTGCCCGCAGAAATCAAATCGTCCTGATTTTCCGCTCCCTGATACTTCTTCACTATGTGCGCAACGAGTCTTAAGTTGTGGCTTATCAAAATCTCTTTGGCGTTTTCGTCGCCCTGTCTCATTTTTTCAAGGTACTTGGCTTCGTCTTTTGAGGAAAGGGGGCGAGGGAAAGTGTTTCCTTCGACAGACGAGGAAAAAAACAAAATTTTACCGAGTAGTTTTAATAGATTTTCAAAAAACATATTCAATCCTTTATCCGTACCGACGGGTAAAAGAATTTCGCAAAACAAGAACCGATAATCCGTCGGGCGACGACTGCGGCTAAGCCGGGCGCGTCTTTCGGTATATTGTATTAAAAATTTTTTTTAAATATGTTACAGCCCCTTTTGCTATTGCTTCATTTTTCGAAATGTGTTATACTTTTTATATGAACGGTTACACATTTATAACGGGCGCGACGGGCGGACTCGGAGAAGAGTTCTGCTTTCAGTGCGCAAAGAAAGGAGAAAACTTATTTCTCACCGGCAGAAGCGAAGAAAAACTTTCCTTGCTGAAAGAAAAACTTTTAAACAAATACCCGGGTATAAAAATAGACTATTGCCCGTGTATGCTGACGAGCGAAACGGACAGAGCCGACCTTATGAAATATGCGGACGAAAAAAAGATTACCTTTTCGAGGTTCGTAAACGTTGCAGGCGTGGATACTCAGCTCGCGTTCGAAAAGTACACGCAGGAAAAAATTCTGTTTCAGACGCGCGTAAATTTCGAAGCCGCCGTGTCGCTTGCGCATTACGTCCTCGACAGGCGTGAAAAGGAACTCTCGATTTTGGTTGTTTCGAGTATGTCGGGCGCGTGCCCGATGCCGTACTTCGCTATTTACAGCGCGACTAAACAAGCATTGGTTTATTTCTTTTCGGCGCTTAGAAAGGAACTTTCCGGGACGGGTGTGAAAGTTTCCGTTCTTATGCCGGGGGGGATTCCTACAAGACCTGATATTATAAACGATATTAAAATTCAGGGATTAAAGGGCAAACTTTCGTCAAAACCGAAAGACTTCGTCGTGAGGAAGGCCCTTGCCGGCGCGGATAAAAACAAACGCATAATTATCCCCGGCGCGTTCAACAAGTTCACGTACGCGGTTACGAGAATTACTCCGCCCGCGGTTTCGATGGCGTTCGTGGCGAAGCATTGGAAAGGAAAAGAAAAAGACGCTTTCTCAAAATAATCACATCCACGGAACTTGACCTTAAAGCCCGTTCCTTATGCCAGGCTCGCGTCATTCTCGGTCGGCATGCCGGGGATAGATAATCAAAAAACGAATATGTGCCCTAAAACGCACATTAAATACTATTTTTAGGAGAAATACAAGTATGAGTTACGCCGATAAGGTTTTTATATCCAACTGCAAAGACATATTGGAAAACGGCACGTGGGACACCGATTTGCAAGTCCGCCCGCACTGGCTTGACGGCACGCCCGCGCACACGGTTAAAAAATTCTGTATAGTAAACAGATACGACCTTCAAAAAGAATTCCCCATTCTGACCATAAGAAAGACGGCTTTCAAGTCCGCGATAGACGAAATTTTGTGGATTTGGCAGAAAAAGTCGAACAACGTTCACGACCTCAACAGTCACATATGGGATTCCTGGGCGGACGAAACGGGTTCCATCGGCAAGGCGTACGGCTACCAGCTTTCGGTAAAGAACAAATATAAAGAGGGCGAGTTCGACCAGGTTGACAGAGTCCTTTTCGATTTGAAAAACAATCCGAATTCCAGAAGAATTCTTACGAACATTTATAACTTCGAGGATTTGCACGAAATGCATCTGTACCCTTGCGCGTACTCAATGACTTTTAACGTTTCGGGCAACACCCTGAACGGCATACTCAATCAGCGCTCGAACGATATGGTTGTGGCTAATAACTGGAACGTCGTTCAGTACGCAGTACTTCTTACGATGTTCGCGCAGGTTTCGGGGCTTAAGACGGGCGAGCTCGTTCACGTTATTGCGGACGCGCATATTTACGATCGCCACATTCCTGTTTTGAAGCAGATGTTCGAAAACCCCGTTTACGACGCGCCCAAGCTCATAATCAATCCCGACGTGAAGAATTTTTACGATTTCACCGTGAACGATTTCAAGCTTGAGGACTATCAGGCAACGCCGCTCAAAGAGAAATTAGAGGTAGCCGTTTAATGATAGCGATAGTAGCGGTCGACGAAAAATGGGGGATAGGCAAGAATAATTCGTTACTTTTTTCCGTTCCCGAGGATATGAAGTTTTTCCGCCAAACCACAACGGGCAAAGTGATTATAGTCGGGAGAAAAACTCTTGAATCCTTTCCCGGTGCGAAACCTCTTAAAAACAGAATAAACGTAGTGCTTTCCTCTTCAAAAGAATTCGAGGGTGCGGTGTGCGTGAAAAATAACGACGAACTTTTCGAGGAAATAAAAAAATATAAACGCGACGAGGTCTTCGTTTGCGGCGGCGCTTCCGTTTATAAAACTTTGTTGCCCTATTGCGAAAAAGCTCTTGTGACGAAAATCCGCGCCGACGGAAAAGCCGACGCGTTCTTCCCGAATTTGGACTTAAACGCAAACTGGGAATTAAAGGATGCGCGCCCCGAGAAAAGCGGAGAGCTTGAAATAGAATTCTGCGTTTACGAAAATAAAAATATATTAAACCGTATATAAAAATTAAAAAAGCTTAAACTACTATTGTCAGCAATCGGGAAATCGTTCGATATAGCGCACGTTATAACAGAACTTTTTCCGAAAAACAGCGCAAAGCGGTTAAGCTTTTTTCTGTTTTTGGCGGTTGCTTGAATATATAGCTTTGCAACCGCGAAAGCCTCCTTTTATAAAGGAACGTTCTCGCGAGTAAGTTGCGAGGCGTTCGGAGGAGGATTACGGGAAACGTTTTCTCCTCTTTTTTTGTAAAGAAAAAAGGGCGGCGATTTGCCGCCCGAGAGATACTGTATGCGTTGTTTGATACTTGTCGTTTTCGAGATTTGAGTATATCGGAAACGGGATCTCTATGGAATAACCGCGATGATTTTCGGGAACGATTGTAGGCAAACGGCTTCTACGCCGCTTCCGTTTTGCGCAAACTAAAGCCTCTTTTCCCGAAAAGTACTACCGAAAACGAAACGTAAGCAAAGGCGACAAACGCGGATATAACGGCGAACCAAACGGTTCCTTTGAGTGCCGAATTTAAATAAAAGCCCCATAAAACGCATATTATCGACAGTAAAAGCTCTTTAGAAATATCGTATAAAATCGTGGGCAGTTTGATTTTTACTTTCAAAAAGCACAAGCATAGCGACAGGGAAAGCGCAAGCGAAGCTATCTCGCCGGCGACCGCGCCGAAAATTCCGAAGTGAAAGAAAAATATGCTTGTAAAGCATATAGCCGTCTTTAATATAAGCCCCGCGTACATCGAAAGAGTTACCTTTTTCTGTTTTCCGTCCGAAATAAGGCAGGCGTTAACAGTTTGTAAAAAGGAAAGGAGAACAACTTCCAACGACGAAACGGTAAGCAGTTTTGAAGCGATTTCCGCATCGGAAGGAGTAAGCGAACGGTATAAAAAAGAGATTATGTCGGGTGAAAACAGCGCGAGGTATAGCGAGCACGGAATAGCGATAAACCCCGTAAAACGCATAATTTCAGGCAAATTTGCCATCTTGTTTTTTCCTCTCGACGAAAGAATCGGCACGGCTGTAGCCGCCGCTCCGAACGCTATAGCAATCGGCACTCCGGTTACCGCTGGTACGCAGCCGGAGTATAATCCGAACAAGCTTTCGGCATTTTCCCCGGAAGTTTTAAGCAAATTCAAAACGATAAAACTGTCCGCAATGTGTCCGAGCGGCAAAGCCATGGACGCGAGCGCGACGGGAACGGTTATCCGTAAAATATCTTTTAAAGAAGCTTTTTTTAGCGAAAGCTCCGCGGTTTTTCCCTCCTCGCCCGTTTCCGATATCGCCGTTTGTTTGTCCTTCTTTTTAAGAATAACGTATTTGATTATAAGAAAAGCTGAGGCTGCAATCTCCGAAACGCTTACCGCCAGCACTGCGAAAAAGGCTTTTTCAATTACCGTGCTTCCGAAGTATTTACAGCAAACAAGCCCGAAAAAAGCTTTTACGATTTGTTCGGTTATCTGTGAAACGGCTGTCGGAGCGTTTGCTTTGCGACCTTGAAAATAGCCGCGAAAGCATGCGATAATCGACACGAGAAAAACGGACGGAGCAAGAGCTTTATAGCATACGCCAACGCGTTCCACTCCCTGCATTTTTCCGAAAAAGTCCCCGAAAACAAACATTAACGCCGAAAAAATAAGCCCGACAGATCCGTAAAACAACAGGCTTTTAATCAAAACTCCACGTCCGTCGTTTCTATCCGAAACCATTTTGGATAAAGCAATCGGAAGCCCTGAAGAAGAAAGGGTGAGCATTGCCGTATAAACGGGGAACACCGTCTGGTATAAGCCGATCCCTTCAGAGCCTATCATCGAAGTAAGGGGTATTCTGTAAGCCGCGCCGATTATTTTTGCAAGTAAACCTCCGAGCGCAAGTATAAGTGCGCTTTTTACGAATCCGTCCGAACCGCGTTTTTTTACGAACACCGCCGAATTGCGTTTTTTTACGAACTCCGACGTGGCGCATTTTACGGACTCGTCCGATCTGCAATCCTTAACGGCGGGCTTTATTTGTCGCTCGGTCATTCCGATAGTCCCCGAGAGATAAATTCCGCGCAGGTTAAAGCGATTTTCAAGTCGCTCTCCCGCATTTTATCCGTTTCGGAATAAGAAAACAGAATGCATCCGCCGACAACGTCGCCGTCGGAAAGTACCGGAACGATTATTTCGGACATAATCTTTTTTTCTTCCGCGCCGGTAAGCTGCACAGCCTCGCCGCCGTCCGAGTAGTTGATTATAATCGGAGTTTTGTCCCTTAAAATTTTTTCGAGTTTGGGGGAAATTCTTTCTCCGGCAAGCGATTTTTGACCGCCCGAAACAGCCGAAACGCAGTCCGTATCGCAAATCGCCGCGGCGTGCCCCGAAACAGAACGAACGGCTTCAGCCGCCACCGAGGCGAACCCGTCTACGCTTTTTATAGGCGAGTATTTTTTCAGAATAAGCTCCGTCCTTTCTGTGTAAATCTCTATCGGATCTCCCGAATTCATTCTGAGAGTCTTGCGTATTTCTTTGGGAATGACAACCCTCCCGAGTTCGTCTATTCTCCTGACTATTCCCGTCGCTTTCATATAATAAAAAAACTCCTTGTATTTTTCTATAAAAACAGAAAGAAAGATTCTTTCCGTTTATAGTGTTTTCAATACGAGGAGTTTTATGTAAAAGCCTTCTTTTTCGCGCATTATCGGCGTTTTTTGTCGGCTTTCGATTTTTTTCTTATACGCTCAGGCGTTTTCCTTTGCGGCGTTACGCTGCGCGTATTCTTTTTTGACTTTAGCGTATACCACAAAGAACTCTATAGCCTGAATTATCACGCACACGCCCCAGGACAGAGGGTACGAGGCGTATAAAACGCTTAGCTCGCGGTATTCGGCAAATACCGTATATATCCACAGAATTCTTAGTCCGCAAACGGACACGAGAGTTATTATCATAGAGGAAAACGATTTGCCCATTCCTCTTAAAGCGCCGCTCAGAACGTCCATCACTCCGCACAGGAAGTACGGGGCGCATACGTAACTCATTCTCTGCACGCCGTATGCGATAACGTCGTCTCTGCCGGGCGCGTAAATCGAAAGAAGGGGAACTGCAAGCAGATATGCGCCTATACCGAGAACCAGCCCTACTATCGTCACCATAACCACGCACGCAAGCGTGATTTTACCTATTCTGTTTTGCTTATTCGCGCCTATATGCTGACCTATAAAAGCAAGCGCGGTTTGGTGGAAGGCGTTCATGCTCGTGTAGACGAAGCCTTCGATATTTCCCGCCGCGCCGTTACCCGACATGGCGACGTCTCCGAAGCCGTTGATTCCCGATTGAATTATTACGTTCGAAATGGAAAACAACGAGCCCTGAACGCCCGCGGGGACGCCTATAATCAAAATTTCCTTAATGCTGTTTTTGTAAATGCGAAGTTTTTTGATTTCCAATCTGTAATTAGCTTTAACCTTAACGAGATATACGACGACAAGCACCGCGGATAGAGCCTGCGAGCATGTTGTAGCCCAGGCAACGCCGTCTACGTCCATTCCGAGAACTATTACGAAAAACAAATTGAGGAAAACGTTTAAAACGCCGGCGATTACGAGAAAGATAAGCGGGCGTTTCGTGTCGCCTATCGAACGAAGTATAGCCGCGCCGAAGTTGTAAACAATCGCGAACGGAATTCCTATAAAATATATTCTGACGTACAGCGAAGACTGGTCGATGACGTTTTCGGGGGTGGCCATCCATTCCAGAAAGTATTTTGCGCAGATAAAACCGAATACGCCGAAAAACAATCCTCCGATTACCGCAGTAAGCATGGAAGTATGCACCATTTTATGCATTCCGACGTCGTCTTTGGCGCCGTAGCACTTCGCCACGCCTACGCCCGCGCCTACGGAAAGCCCGAGAATAAGGTTGACTATAAGGTTTATAAGCGCGCTTGTGGAGCTGACCGCGGCAAGAGCCGTGTCTGAAGCGAATCTGCCCACCACGATAATATCCGCGGCGTTAAAAAGCAGTGACAGCACGCCGGTGACTATGATCGGCAGCGTGTACAGAATAATCTTCTTGATTAAGTTCCCTTCGGTAAGGTCTACCGAAGCCTTGTCCGTCTTTATTTCTTTCGTTTGTTCCATTCTATTTTTTTCCGCTATAAGTATATAATGTTCGGGGTAAAACCGTTTTCCCGACGGAGAATGAATCTATTATAGCCGAAAAAAATTATTTTGCAATCGTTTTGCGCGCTAAAACCGAACGAAGTTTATTTTTAATAAAACAATGCCCGCGAAGTCGCCCGCCGCAGTCAGATAACGGCGCATAGCCTGCACGCGATTACCGCCGACAAAACGCCCGCCAGAAGAGAAATAATTACGGGCAAAAGCAGCTTTGCGTTTTTCGCGCCGGAAAAATATACGGCGGATACGTAAAACACCGTTTCGCTCGAACCGTAAATTACCGAAGCGCATCGCGATAAATAACCGTCCGCCCCGTACTTAGAGTAGAAATCGGAAAGAACGGCAAGACTCCCGCTGCCCGAAAAAGGCTTGATTAAAATCAGCTCCCCAAGCTCGGACGGAATGCCGAGAAATCCCCATACGGGCGTAAGTATCCTCTGCAGAAAACCGCTCAGTCCGCTCGCTTCGAAAAGCTCTGTCAACACGAAAATCGCCGCGAGGTAGGGGAATAGCGAAACTACGAGAGGTACGGCTTCCTTTGCTCCTCCGACAAACGCGTCGTAAACGTTTACCCCTTTAAAACGCGCAAAAACAGCCAAAATCAAAAAAATTACGGGGATTATGTAAACCGAAAAACTCATCTTCTTTTTTTCCTGAAAATCAATCCGGTGACGGCTAAAGCAATCCCCGTGGACAGCACGGTTGATATAAACGTGGGTAAAATAATATCGCTCGGAGAAACGCTTCCGGCCTTTTCCCTTAAAGCTATCACGTTGGACGGCAAAAGCTGAATACCAGTAGCTGCGAGGACGAAAAGCATATTCATCGCATATTCGTTGCCCGTTTTATCCATTTCGGAGGCGGCTGTAATTCCCATCGGCGTAGCGATTCCTCCCATACCGAGGAGGTTTGCCGAAATGTTCATCGCCGCGTATTTGCCGGCTTTTTCTCCGACGTTTCCGAATAGAAATCTTACGGGTTTTTTCATTGCTTTCGCTAAAAAATCGTTCACGCCGGACTGCTCGGCCATTTTCGTTATGCCCATCCACACGGCGTACACCGCCGCGAGCGAAACGGAAAGATTAACCGCTTTTTCCGCTCCCGCAAGAGATGAGGTAAGAACTTCGGAAGGAGAAATTATCGTTAAAATCGCCACGGATAACGTAAATATTACAAAGAATACCGAATTCATACTAAACTCTATGCTTCCGGTTTGCCGTTTATGTGCGCCACGCCGCCTTTTCCTCGGCTTTTTACTTGCTTTTTACATTAAAATTTTATATAATATAAAGTAATATAACATGAGATAAACCGACGCTCGGTTTTACACCCCGCGCAAGGAGACTTCGATATGGAACAGAAAAAGACGTATTACATCACCACGCCCATTTATTATCCGAGTGGCAACTGGCATATAGGCCACACGTACACAACGGTTATTTGCGACACGTTCGCCAGATATCACAAAATGCTCGGGCAGGACGTGTTTTTTTTGACGGGCACAGACGAACACGGTCAAAAGATTGAAGACAAAGCAAAAGCGAAGGGCGTAACGCCAAAAGAATTCATCGATCCGCTCGTAAACGAACTCAAAGAAATATGGAAACTCCTCGACGTAAAATACGACCGCTTTATCCGCACGACGGACGAAGACCATGTAAAAGCCGTGCAGAAGATTTTCCGAAAACTTTACGACAAGGGAGAAATATACAAATCCACCTATGAGGGTTGGTACTGCACCCCTTGCGAATCATTCTGGACGAAAACTCAGCTAAAAGACGGAAAATGCCCCGATTGCGGAAGAGAAGTCAAGCTTGAAAAAGAAGAAAGCTATTTCTTCCGTCTTTCGGCATATGCGGGCAGAATTTTAAAGCTTTACGAAGACAATCCCGATTTCCTTAAGCCAAAATCGAGAATGAACGAAATGATAAACAACTTCTTAAAGCCCGGTCTTCAGGACTTATGCGTTTCGAGAACGAGCGTAAAATGGGGTATTCCGGTCGATTTCGATCCGTCGCACACCGTTTACGTATGGATAGACGCGCTTACCAATTACATCAACGCGCTCGGATATACTTCGGACGACGAAACGCTGTTTAACAAATATTGGCCGGCGGATTTGCATATGACGGGCAAGGAAATAATTCGTTTCCACGCAATCATATGGCCGGCAATTCTTATGGCTCTCGATTTGCCTTTGCCAAAGCAGGTATACGGTCACGGTTGGCTGCTCATCGGCGGAGACAAGCTATCGAAGAGCAAAACGGATAAAATTTCCACAGAACTTACCGATCCGCACGAACTCGTTGAAAGATACGGGTGCGACGCGATAAGATATTTTCTGCTTCGCGAAATTCCGTTCGGCAGTGACGGCGTTTACACGAACGAGAGCTTGCTTAACAGAATAAACGGCGACCTTGCGAACGACCTCGGCAATCTCGTTTCGAGAACGACCGCTATGATAAATCAATATTTCGGCGGAGTTCTTCCGTCGCAGGGGGAACTCGAAGAAGTAGACAAAAACCTCATCGCCGCGGCGAACGGCGTTTACGACAAAGTATACAAGGCGATGGAAGCGCTCGATTGCCCGACGGCTCTCACCGAGATTTTCCGCCTCGTTCAAAGAGCGAACAAATATATAGACGAAACCACCCCCTGGACTCTTGCCAAGGATAAAGAAAATTCCGCTTCGGTTTCCC
Organism: Christensenellaceae bacterium; assembly: GCA_022768945.1. Classification (GTDB taxonomy): domain Bacteria; phylum Bacillota; class Clostridia; order Christensenellales; family Borkfalkiaceae; genus RGIG3732. The sequence goes on from JALEKY010000069.1 coordinate 52,531, forward strand.
GCCTCGGCACGGTTTTATACAACCTTGCGGAATGCATAAGGATTTCCGCAGTAATGCTTAAACCGTTCCTCCCCGAATGCCCGAATAAAATTCTCGCATTTTTAGGTATCGACGGCGAAAATGTAAAGGACTTCGAAAGCGTCAAAACGTTCGGAGTTCTGCCCGCCGGAACGGCTATCGAAAAAGCTCAGCCCGTTTTCCCGAGAATAGACGTCAAAAAAGAACTTGCCGATATAGAAAAACTCGTTTTGAGTCGTAAGGAAAAAGAAGCTAAAACCCAAAAGGCGGAGTCTTCGGAAAACAAAAAAGAAGAAGTCGCGCCCGCTCAGATTACGATAGACGACTTTGCTAAAGTAAAGCTCGAAACGGGCAAAGTTTTAACGGCGGAAAAGGTTGAAAAAGCGGATAAGCTTCTTAAACTAACCGTAAAGACAGGCGACAGAGTGCGAACGATAGTCAGCGGCATAGCAAAGAGTTATTCTCCCGAAGAAATGGTCGGCAGAACGGTGGTGGTTGTCATAAACCTCGTTCCGTGCAAACTGCGCGGGATTCTTTCCGAGGGTATGATACTCTGCGCCGAAGATAAAAACGGCAAGCTGTCGCTCGTTACCACTTCCGAAGAAACCGAAGACGGAGCGGAAGTCAGATAATGTATATCGATACCCACGCGCATCTTACGGACGAAGCTTTTAAGGAAAACAGGGAAGAGATTATTTCCTCTTTGAAAAACGCGAACGTCGGGCTTGTGATAAACATCGGCTACGACGTTGAAAGTTCTAAAGAAAGTGCCTGTATCGCGCAAAATCACGACGAAATCTATTTTTGTGCGGGGCTTCACCCGACCGACGGAGAGGACGCGACAGACGCTAATCTCGAAAAAATATACAATCTTTCAAAAGAGAAAAAATTCGTCGGGATAGGCGAAATCGGGCTTGATTACCATTACGACGGAGACAAAGAAAAGCAAAAGAAAAACTTCGTTTCGCAGCTTGCTCTCGCCGCCGAAATAGGCGCGCCGGTAGCGTTGCACGCGAGAGATTGCGCGGAAGACCTTATAAAAATCTTATCGGATTGGTATAAAAAATTGCCTGCGATAGTTTTGCACTGCTATTCGCTCGGCGCGGAATGCGCGAAGGTTTTCAATAAGTTCGGTTGCTACTATGCTTTCGGCGGGGCGATTACGTTTAAAAACAATAAACAGATTTACGACGTCGTAAAAGTCGTGCCCTTAAACCGAGTTCTTACAGAAACGGACTGCCCGTATATGACGCCCGAGCCGTTCAGGGGAAAGACGAATTCCCCCGCATACGTCGGGTACGTCACCGAAAAACTCGCGGCGCTGTACGAAATTTCTTCCGAAAAAGCTCAGAATATTGTTTCGGAAAACGTAAAAACGGTCTTTACCGCAATCAGATAATTTTTAAAAAACTCTTCACGGAGATCGGACGATGAACAATACTTACGTCTACGAAATAGACGGAAATTTATACGTAAACTTAACAAACGAATGCTCAAACGCATGCGAATTCTGCGTAAGGGCTAACCGCGAAAAATACGACGGCTACGACCTTTGGCTGGAAAAAGAACCCGAAGCCGAGGACGTTTTAAAGCTTATAGACGAAAACGCAAAATACAAACAAATAGTCTTTTGCGGCTACGGAGAGCCGACCTGCCGCTTTGAAACGATGAAAAAAATAGCCGAAGCGCTTAAAGGGAAATTTACTTTAAGGCTCAATACGAACGGTCAGGGCAACCTTATCAACGGCAGAGACATAACGGACGAAATCGCTTCTTTATTCGATGAGGTGAACGTTTCGATGAACGCCTCCACCGCCGAAAAATACGACGATATTTGTCACTCCGTTTACGGAAAAAGAGCGTTCGGCTCGATGATAGAATTTGCCGCTTTATGTGCGAAAAAGGGGGTTAAAACCCACTTCTCCGTAGTGGATATAATAGGCAAGGAAGAAGTCGAGGCGTGCAGAGTGCTCGCGTTTCAAAACAGAGTTTTATTCCGCGTAAGGGAATATATCGACTGAAAACGCCGGCGCGAATATATCGACGGAAAAGCGTTTGAGGTCGGATTATTCAACCCGACCTCAAGCCTTCGTTTGTAAAACGGGGATTGTCCCGCCCTTCTTTCGGAGGGTAACTAAAAATATCCCCGCAAAAGAATAACCCGAGGGAACCCGGACTGTTTCGGCTAAAAGCGAAATCCTTGTTCCCTTCACCTGCAGTTTATCCGAAATCAAGGAAACTATACATGAGTTTAAAGGAAATCTTAGTAAATAACGGCTTCAGATTCAACAAAAAGTACGGGCAGAATTTCATTTCGGACGGAAATCTTCTCTCAAGCATCGTGTCGCTCTCTTCGGTGACGGGAAACGACGTAGTAGTCGAAATAGGCGCGGGCGCGGGCACTCTCACGCGGGAAATCGCCGCGAAAGCAAAGAGGGTAGTCAGCTACGAAATAGACGGTTCTCTCCGCCCCGTTTTAGCCGAAACGCTTAAGGGCGCGGACAACGTCGAAGTCGTATTTAGGGATTTTTTAAAGGAGAAAACGCCCGATTTCGAAGAGTTTATTTGTGAAGATTACATAGTAATAGCAAATCTTCCGTACTATATAACAACCCCCGTTATAATGAAATTCGTAGAGGAAGCAAAGCGTTGCAAACGGCTCGTTATAATGGTTCAGGAAGAAGTAGCGTTAAGGCTTGCGGCAAAGGAAAATACCCCCGATTACGGCGGAATAACCGCTTCGATTGCGGTAACGGGCGACGCGAAAATAGTCAAAAAAGTACCGAGAAATATGTTTTATCCGGTGCCGAACGTCGATTCCGCGGTGGTGCGAATAGATTTATGCCCGCCGAAATACGGCGTTACCGACCTTGAGTTTTACAGAAAAACCGTTAAAGCGGCTTTTGCAAACAGAAGGAAAACGCTTGCAAACAATCTTATGCTTTCGTTCGCTCTTACGAGGGAACAAGCGGAAAAAGTGCTTTCTCTTTCGGAGATAGACCTTCTTGCGAGGGGAGAAACGCTTTCTCCGGAGAAATTCGCGGTGCTTTCCGAAAATCTCAACCGCACGTTAAAGGAGAACAATCGAATTTAGCTTTTTCAGTGGAAAATACATACGCAATTAACATAATAATGTTATAACCTTACATTATATAACTACGCAAAAAAAATTACGGAGTTCTATCGGTGTTTATAAGTATTCTAAAAAAGTTTAAAGAAGCGGCGATGGGCGTTATCCCGATAACGCTGATTTTGCTTATAGTCAATTTTACCGTTTCTCCGATGTCGACGGGTAATTTGATAAGCTTTTTAATCGGCGCTCTGCTGCTTGTTGCCGGTCTTACCCTCTACAATTTCGGTTGCGGCTCGTCCATCGAGTTTATCGGGGGACAAACGGGCGCGCACGTTTCGAAGTCGAGCAAACTGCCGCTCATTCTCGCGTTGTGCGGAATAATAGGCTTTGTGGTGACCGTTGCCGAACCCGACCTTTCGGTGCTTGCAGAACAGGTTTCCGGCATAGATAATTTCCTTCTTATAGCGGCGGTCGCGCTCGGCGTAGGCATATTTGTGGTCATCGCCGTAATGAGATTGGTTCTTAAAATAGAACTTAAATGGATTCTGCTTTTTTTCTACGCGCTGCTATTCGTTCTTGCGTTTATACTTCCGAGGAAATTCGTTCCGATAGCGTTCGATTCTTCGGGCGTTACGACGGGCCCCGTTACGGTACCTTTTATAATGGCACTCGGCGCGTCTTTGTCGGTCGCGCTTGGCGGTAAAGATTCTCAGGACTCGAGCTTCGGCATATTAGGAATTTGCTCTATAGGTCCGATTTTCGCCGTTATGATTTTAAGCCTTGTATGCAATCTTTCGGTAGACACTTCTCAGACAGAAACGATAGTTATAAACACGTTCGGAGACGTGCTTACGAACTATGCGGTAAACTTCCCGAAATATTTAAAGGAAATGGCGATAGCCATTGCTCCGATAACGATTTTCTTTTTGGTGTATAACTTCACGTCCTTAAAGCTCAGCTGGAAAAGGCTCATAAGAACTCTTTTCAATATGCTGTACGTTTACATAGGATTGTCTATCTTCCTTTTGGGCGCGAACGTAGGATTTGTTCCCGCAGGTAAGCATTTCGGAGAAGCTCTCGTGACTTCTCCTGCGCTTCTCGTTGCGATAGGCGCGCTTCTCGGCGCGGTGATAGTTCTTGCCGAACCCGCGGTACACGTCCTCACAAAGCAGGTGGAAGACGTAACCGGCGGCACTATAAAAAATCGGACGATACTTGTAATTATGTGCTTCAGCATGGCTCTTGCGATAGGGCTTTCCATGCTGAGAATTATCTTTGATATAGATTTGAGATGGGTTCTCCTTGCGGGATACGGAATCGCGCTTGGTTTAATGTTCCTGGTGCCGAAAATTTTCACAGGTATCGCGTTCGACTCGGGCGGGGTTGCGAGCGGAGCCATGACCGCGGCATTCCTTCTCCCCCTTGCGAACGGCGCGACGTACGCCCTGTACGGCAGCTCCGAAAACCTGTCTTCTTACATAATGAACGACGCGTTCGGGGTGGTCGCTCTCGTTGCGATGACGCCGCTCGTCACTATACAGGTTTTAGGTCTTGTTTACAAACTGCGCTCCTCCGCGCTCGAAAGAGAGAGAACGGAAGAATTCTCCGCGCTTCTTGCATATGAAGGCGAAGTTATCGATATAAGCGAAACTACGCTCGAAACGGAAGAAAGACTTCTTGACAAAATAAGACAAAGAAGAAACGACCGGATAGATAAGATTAAACAGAAAAAAAACGAACGAATAGATAAAATCAAGCAAAAAAAGAATAACAAAAAGAACGAGGGGGGTAATTAAAATGTCGGTTTTGAAACAGGTTTACATCATTGCCGAAAGGAAAAAGACCTCTAAAATCTGCTCCGCGATAGCAGCCGCGGGCGCGCACTGCGAAAATACCGTTATGGCTCAGGGCACGGCAAGGTCGGATTTGCTCGAAATGCTCGGGCTTGACAACACCGATAAAGTTCTTATCCTCGCGACGGCGGAAACGGACTCGGTACCGGGAATAATGGAAGTGTTGAAAAAAGATTTCCGCTTCGGAAACGGCGGCGGAATTGCGTTTACCGTTCCCGTGTCGGCGGTATCGGGACCTGCGTCGCTACTCATTTTGTCAGGAGGTAAATACAGATGAGCAACCAATTCGAAATGATTTTCTTTATCCTTAACAAAGGACATATAGACGAGGCTATGGCGGCGGCGAGAGAAGTAGGCGCTACCGGCGGCACGGTAATAACCGGGCACGGTTCGGCTTCGCCGGAGTTTGTGGAAAAGTCGCTCGGCTTTGCCGTTCAGCCCGAAAAAGAAATACTTATGATATTGACGTTAAAGGAAAAACGCTCGGACATAATGTCCGCGATAGCAAAAGCCGCGGGGCTTAACAAACCGGGCGCGGGTATCGGTTTTTCCATTCCGGTTGAAGACGTTACAGGGCTTTCAGCTTTCAACAAGTAAACCCTCACGGTCTTTATCGGGCGAGATAAACCCCGTATTTCGCGCATTAACGGGGCATTAAAATAGAATTACGAAAGAAAATTTACGTAAGTCGGCGCGGAATCGTTTCCGACCGGCATACTTGACTATGGGATAAAGTATGGGCAGGAATAAAAAAGAACGTATTATTTACTATTCGGACGAGCTTAACGACGACTTCGCCGGGAAAGAACGCGAAAACAAGCCGCTCGCAGAAAACTATAATTATAATAAAAAGAATATCTTCTTTAAAATAGGTTCCTTTATTATATATAGGCTTTTTGCCACGCCGGTGGCGTTCCTCGTTTGCAGATTTCACTACAGAATCAAATACATCAATAAAAAAGCCGTAAAACAGGTTAAGGGCGGATATTTTTTGTATATAAACCACACGATGAGTTCGGGAGACGCTTTCAATCCGTCGGTTATAAGTTTTCCTAAAGCCGCAAGGATCGTAATCTCTCATCAGGCATATTCCAACCCTGTGACGGGTTATCTTGTGGACAGAGTCGGCGGCATACCCTTGCCTAACGGACTTAATCAGATGAAGCCTTTTAAGGAAGCCCTTAAACGCAGCATAGACAAAAAACAATGCGTTACTATTTATCCCGAAGCGCATCTGTGGAAATACTACACGGGCATTCGACCGTTCAAGGAAACGTCCTTCCGCTACCCTGCAGAGTTCAACGTTCCGATTTTCGTAGCTACGGTCTTTTACTCCAAGCGCAAATTCGGGAAAAGACCGAAGGCGGAAGTTTTCGTGGACGGACCTTTCTATCCCGACGAAACCCTTACGGTAAAACAGAACGCTTCGATGCTCAGAAACAAAGCTTACGAAATTATGTGCCGCCGCGCGGAAAACAGCGAGAGCGACTATATAAAATATATAAAAATAGAGCCGAAAGAGCATGCGGATAATGACGCAAAAACAAACGTAATATCCGAATAACGTGCGAAAAAGGCGACTAAATTTAAAAGAAGGTAAATATGTACAGAATAGGAATAGACCTCGGCGGAACGAACGTAAAAGCCGGAATCGTAGACAAAGACGGAAACATCTTAATCAAATCAAAAATAAAAACGCTTGCCGACAGACCTTACGAAGAAGTAATTAAGGATATGGCAAAACAGTGTAAAAAACTGATTGCGGATCTGAAAATTTCCGCAAGCGAAATAGAGCAGGTAGGCATAGGCTGCCCCGGCGCGGTTACGGGTTCCACGGGCGTAATAGAGTATTCCAACAATCTCAACTGGAAAAACGTTCCGATGGGCGAAATGCTTTCGAGTCTTCTCGCTCTTCCCGTTAAAATAAGCAACGATGCAAACGTTGCTGCTCTCGGGGAAGCTCTTTTCGGCGCGGGCAAAAAATATGACGACGTTATTATGCTCACTCTCGGTACGGGCGTGGGCGGCGGCATTATCATAGGCAAAAAGCTTATCGAAGGCAACGAAAGCAAGGGGGCGGAACTCGGACACGCGGTAATGTGCGTGGGCGGCGAACTTTGCACTTGCGGCAGAAGAGGCTGTATAGAGGCGTACTGTTCGGCTACCGCTCTGATTCGCGAAACGAAAAAAGCCATGGAAGAAGATAAAAACAGCGTTATGTGGAAACTGACTGACGGCAATATAGACAAAGCGAACGGGCTGACCGCTTTCGACGGCGAAAAACTCGGTGACGAAGCCGCTTCCAAGGTCGTAAAACAATACGTGTTCTATCTGTCGGAAGCGATTATGAATTACTGCAACATTTTCCGTCCGCAGGCGATAATTCTCGGAGGGGGAGTTTGCGCTCAGGGCAGGAACCTTACGGACAGAATCGTTAAACTGTGCAAAGAAGGGCATTACGGCTTCCGCGGAACGCCTGCCGTGGAAATCATTACGGCGGAAAGAGAAAACGACGCGGGCATTTTGGGCGCGGCGTCCCTTTAAACAAAACGTTAAAAATAGATAGGGAGTTTACTCCTTATCGGTAATCTGTGATGAAGAATGAGATCATTAAGTCCCCTTTTTCGCACAAGAACGGTAGTTTATCTTTAACAAACAGGATAGGAATTATGGATAAAAAGAAAGTAGTAGTTAATTTTTGCGAGGCAGGTCAGGGGCATATAGTGACCGCTCAATCGATAGCGGAAAGTCTCGAAAGCAAATACGGCGACAAGATAGACGTCGTTCGCGACTATATGTATCGCGACTCCGGAGACAAAACGCTTATAAATCATGAAAAGTATCTTATAAAAGACGTTTGCAGGGCGAATAAAAATCGTTTGCATCTCGTATTTCAGCTTTTGCTTATGAAGGTCTTCGGGGAGAAATTTACGATAAATCTCGTATACAACCTGTATTTCGGTAAGGTCAAGAAAAAATCGATTGTTCACCTTGCGTCGATGAAGGCGGATATGTATGTTTCCACTCATTTCGAAAGTTATTATTTCGCATGTTGCGCAAAAGCAAAAGGACTTATAAATTCGCTTGTGGTGAATTATAACCCCGACCATAACGTTCACGGCTGGTGGGATAGGCGCGGAGATATTTTTATAGTGAATAATCCGTTTGCGGAGAAGGAAGCATTGGAGATGCACTTCCCAAAGGAGCGAGTGAAACGCGTCAACTTCATGGCGCGCAAGCAGATAGTAAACGCCAACGAAAGCAAGGAATTTTACCGTGAAAAGCTTGGTATACCGCAGGGTAAGTTCACCGTTATGCTTTCCGACGGTGGGTATGCGGCGGCTAAACTCGAAGAATATACGGACGAACTTTTAAAGACAGACGCGGAAATAACTCTTATTCCCGTTTGCGGAAAAAACGAAAAGCTGTACGAAAAATATCTTTCCCTTAAAAACGTAAAACAGAATATCACGTTTATGCCCGTTCCGTTTTTGACGAACATAGAGGAATATTATGCCGCAAGCGATATTCTTATAACGAAAGCCGGGCCGAACGCAATTACCGACTGCGTTTTTATGGGCACGCCCATTATGACGAATTTCTACTCGGGCAAAATAGAACAGACCTCTTCGAGACTCTTTACCGAGTATTATAAAACGGGAGTTTTCGAACCCGACGCAAAGGAAGCGAGAAAAAAAATAGAAGCTTACGCGGCAGATCCCAGCTTGCTCGACGTTTACAGAGAAAACACGAAAAAACTCGACAAAACGAAAAACGGCGCGGACGAGATTGCCGATATAATCGCGGAAGCTCTCGGGGTAATCTGAAGCCGAGAGTATAAGCGGTCGTTTTCGACGAATCCCTAAGACAAAACTAAAAAAAGCGCGTATTTCGCGCATTATCGGACGCTTTTAAGAGATAAATAAGCGGGCGGCGAATTAAATAAATTCGCCGCCCGCGGTATTTTTATATGGTTTTTAGTCTTTCTTTTCCGTCATATAATCGTAGAGTTCTTCAGTTGCGAAATGCAGCTTTGTCAGGCAGTTTTTCGCGGTGAGAGGGAAGACGAAATAGGTGTCTTCCAAAGTGCACAAATCTATAGCGTCGCCGCGCCCCTTGTAGTCGTATTCTATATGACACGAACTCATCGAAGGAGCGGGACGATTGAATTCGAACGGTTTACCGTCGATTGTTCCGGTCATCGTAAACCCGTTGTAATCCTGGGTGAGTTTAACTTCTCCGAGCGGTTTAAAACCTTTCTTAGAACACTCGAGCCATTCGAGGCGCGCCGTATCTTCAAACTTATAATTGCCGCTTCTGACTTCTTCTCTTACTTTTTCTCTTTCCCAGTTATACCATTCGACGGGCGAAGAAAATCTCGTTTCGGTGTTTTCGGCTTTCAGCGTGCCGTATTCGTCCATATCCCATACCGTTCCGCAGTCTTCGCACCAAATCTTTTTGCCTTTGGAATAGGTGGTAAACTCCTTTTCGCAGTGGGGGCAGCGATACAACACTTTGTGAATGTTCGTGGCTCTTTCGGGGCTGTTTATTTTTATATGATTCTGCTTTTGCCAAGCGTAATCGTCGTAATGGAAGTTGTCCTCTATGCGCTTTTGAATTTCGTCGGCGGAAAGAGCCTCAGTTTCCTCTCTCGTAACAACTTGTTTGAATTCGGCGGAAACTGGCACTTTTCTGTACGGATGTTTGTTCCACTGCGGCGAACGCAAGAAGTTACCCGTCATGGTAAGAATTACTACGGGGCATTTAGCCACTTTCGCAAGCTTGCCGAGCGCGCCGTCTATTCTCTCCGTTGCGCCGATGAGAGAAAACCTCGCTTCGGGATAGATTACGACAGAAGTTTTATCCTTAGTGAGGGCATGGAGAATATGTTTTACAACGGTAATATCGCCGGTAAATTTTCTCTTGTAGATAACGCCGATCTGCCTGAAAATCCATTCTCTGCCGTTGAACTCCTCTATCGAAGCAACCCAGCCGGTTTTATTCGGATAAACAGCCTTTGCAGCCACTGCGAAATCCACCATCGAGCCGTGGTTGGAAAGCACTATATACGGCGGTTTAAGTCCTTCGCAATTAACTTTGTTAATTTTGCCTTTTACGGGCAGAAGCATTGCCGTGGAAGCCACCAATTCGATAAATTGCCAGAACCCGTTTACTTTATGCGGGCGTTCTTTTGTGTTGAATTTTTCTTTACTGCTCATAACACTCACTTATTCTCGCGCCCGCGATTTTATTTCAGGCGCGAATATCGGTTGAAAAAATAATTATTTATGCTATAATTATAGTACAGTTCTTTTGTTAAATCAACTACTTTTAGAACATAATTTTTACCATTTACGTAACAAATGAGTAAAAACTTTTCACCGAAAACACCGTGTGAATTCACTAAATCGCGCAAACAGGAGGCTTTATGATTACCGAAAAAAAAGGAGATAAACGTACCGAACGCACCAAAAAAGCAATCACCGAAGCGTTTACCGATTTGATAATCGAAAAAGAATACAGCGAAATAACGGTTACCGAACTTGCGGAACGTGCGGGCATAAACAGAAAAACCTTCTATTCTCATTACGAGTGTATCGAAGACGTGCTTGACGAAATGCAGCTTGAAATCGCGGAAAGAATTGTGGAAATATACCTTTCGAAGAATCACGAGTCGTTCGACGTCAAGGCGTTTTCCGAAACCCTTATGGCTATTTTGGAGGAAAACTATTCTCTTTACCGCAGAATACTTGTAGCCAATTCTTACAGATTTTTTTCCAGAAATATAAAAGATTTGCTTAAAGATTCGTTTCTCACAAAGCTTACGAACGCTTCAGACATAGACAAAGAAGAGATGAATCTTATGGCGGAATTCTGCGTTACCGGGCTTGCCAAAATCTATAAAGTGTGGTTTGAAAATCCGTCCGGAATTTCCGAAGAACGCGTTACCGAGCTTGCCGGCAGAATGTTGTGGAACGGACTCAGCTCCTTTGTAAACAAACGATAGCTTTGCGTTTTAGAGAAAAACACCGCGATAACGCGCGATATACGGTACTTTTTAAAAATCTACCCGTAGCCGGTGAGGTAGGACGCCATTACCGCAGGCTAAGCGAAATACGAAAAGGATATAAAAATGACAAAGAAAAAAGCCAAGATTTTTCTTATAATAGCTATACCGCTTCTCGTTGCCGCCGCAGGGTTGACCGCGTTTTTCATGATTAAATTTTCATATCAAAGCAAATACGCGCTTGAAAAATGCAATGAGAGTATTTTCGAACGCAACAA